>NZ_RHIB01000001.1:1800000-2100000 GCF_003710255.1 Alteribacter keqinensis
ATAAATCCGGATTGCTTCTTCTGAGTACCAGTCAATATAACTTACTGCATAATCCACTTCCCCAAGTGATTCTTTCAGGAGTTTTCCGTTCTCGAGAGTCATTACTTCTGCAATTTCCTGTTTCTTTTTCAGGATGATCGCAGACCAGTTTCTTAACAGCCTTGAACGGGCATGGGCATTGATTGAAGACCAGGTTTCAAAGGCTTTCTCACCGTTTTCCAGCTTCGCTTTTATCTCGTCTTCTGTATGTTCCAAAACCTGACTGATCAGTGCACCTGTCGCAGGGTTCGTTACGTTAATCATGGTAGACCCCTCCTATTATCCTTCGAATGCCTGTTCCAGAATGGTCAGACCTTTTTCCAGCTCCTCGTCTGTCGTGACAAGTGGCGGTAAAAAGCGGATGACATTTCCTTTTAAGCCTGCCGATAAAAGCAAAAGGCCTGCCTCATTCGCTTTTTTGGTGATCTGGCTTGTTCTCACTTTATCAGGCGCCTTTGATTCACGGTCTTTTACAATCTCAACTGCAACCATGGATCCAAGACGGCGCGTTTCACCCATGAATGAGTGCTGCTTTGAAAGTGCATGTAAATTTTCTTCAATTTTCCGGCCAAGGTATTCGGATCTTTCAAGGAGCTGTTCTTCTTCAATCACATCCAGCACAGCCAATGCAGCTGCACATGCCACGGGGTTTCCGGAAAACGTTCCCCCAAGTTCACCTGGATCTGCCGCATCTAAAATTTCACTTTTTCCTACTACACCACTTAGAGGAAGCCCTGCTGCCAGAGACTTGGACACCGTAATGAGGTCAGGTTCAATACCGAAACGCTCGGAAGCAAATAACGTGCCTGTACGGCCAAATCCGGTTTGGATTTCGTCAGCAACAAAAACAATCCCATTCTCTTTACAGAATTGTTCTACAAATTGGACAAACTTCTCGGGCGCTACCACAAATCCTCCTTCACCTTGAACAAGCTCCATCACAACACAAGAAACCGTTTCCGGAGCAACAGTGGCTATAAAGAAATCCTTGAATTCCTCGATAGTTGCTTCCACATATTCGTCGTCAGAAAGGCGCTCAGGTTTATGGTACATATAAGGGAAAGGCGCCTGGTAAATTTCAGGTGCGAACGGACCAAAGCCAAACTTATACGGTTTTACCTTGCTTGTCATTCCCATCGTCAAATTGGTTCTGCCATGAAATCCTCTTGTAAAGGTAACAACAGCCTGTCTTTTTGTATATTTTCGTGCCATTTTAACCGCATTTTCCACTGCTTCAGCCCCGGAGTTCAACAGGATCGTTTTCTTATGGAAATCCCCTGGCGTAATTTTACTCAGCTTTTCAGCCAATTGTATATATCCTTCATACATCATTACATTAAAGCCTGGGTGAAGGAATTTTTTCACCTGAGCGTTCACAGCTTCTGTTACTTTCGGGTGACTGTGTCCTACATTCAGCGTGCCGATTGCACCGGCAAAGTCGATCCATTCGTTTTGGTCCAGGTCTGTAACAGTTGCTCCGGAAGCGTGATTGGCAATATTCAAATTACCATTGCTGACACCTCTTGCAACATATTGATCTCTTTTTCGTTGTAAATCTGCTGTATTCACCATGAAAAGACCTCCTCTTTCGCAATATGTAGACTATTATGACAATTTGTTGGTATAATAAAAAGAACCAGATTTATATTTCGAATGGTACCAGTTGGAGGGCAACATTATGATTTTTCTTAATGTCGATAAAACAAAGAATACCAAATATATTTATCAACAGATCTATCAAGCATTAAAAAAGGCGATAACGGCAAATGAGCTGGCAGAAAATCATAAGCTTCCTTCAAAAAGAACGTTAGCCGTTCAGTTACAAGTGAGTGTTAACTCCGTATCCACGGCCTATGAGCAGCTCCTTGCCGAAGGTTACATCTACACAATTGAAAGAAAAGGCTACTATGTAGAAAAATTGAATACCTTCATACACACTCAAAGACCGGAAGAATTTCCTGATAATCTTAGAGAGACCCCCGTGCATAAAGACGGCTGGCTTTCCTTTTCTCACATGACATCAGACGTTTCCATGTTTCCTTTTAAAGAATGGGTCAAGTGCCAGAATAAAGCCATCAGAAACCACAAGCATGAGTTCTCTGAAATTATGAACCTTCAGGGACCCTATCTTGTAAGAGAAACCATTGCAAGGATGATCGCATTAACGCGCGGTGTGGTCTGTGAACCGGAACAAATTGTGATCGGGGGAGGAACACAAGCATTAATACGTCAATTCATGACCCTGCAGGATAAAAATACAAAGGTAGCCATTGAGAATCCCGGTTATTCCAGGATTCATGAATTACTGACAAGCATGAAATTTGATGTAGCTTCGATCTCATTAGACAAAAAAGGTATTGACATAAATGAAATCCATGATGCAAATCCGAATATCCTTTTCATTACCCCATCCCATCAGTTTCCCACTGGTAAAATCATGCCGATTTCAAGGCGGATTGAACTGTTAAACTGGGCTGCCTCAGCCAATGACCGTTATATAGTAGAGGACGATTATGACAGTGAATTTAAATATGGGACAGACAATATCCCTTCCTTACAAAGTCTTGACCGGAACCAGCGGGTGATATATGCCGGAACATTTTCGAAGACGCTTTTACCCAGTCTGAGGATCAGTTATATCGTCCTCCCCCCAAAACTGTTGAAAGCTTATCGGAAGTACTTTGCAAACTGGATTCAGGAGAGTAATACCTTCAGTCTTTATACACTCCACTACTTTATTAAGGACGGCAATTATGACAGACATATTAAACGCATGACTCACCACTACGAGTTAAAAAGAAAAGACCTGATTAATAAGCTGAAAGACATTTTTGGCAAAGAGATTGTCATTGAAGACATACCTGCAGGGCTGCATTTTCTTGCGCACTTTAGAACACATCGGAAGTATGAGGAAATTCACGAAAGGGCAAAAAAGGAAAAACTTGAAGTTTACTCTATTAAGAGATTCACATTAAAACAACTGGAAAATCACAACCATAACAACACCATCAGCCTCGTATTAGGTTTTGCTACAATACCCCCCCAAGACATCTCCGAAGCTGTGGAAAGATTGTTCAGGGTAATCAATTGAATCGCCTCCAAAACAAACAAACTGTCCCGATAAAGTATCCGGAACAGTTTGTTTGATATTATTCCTTTTTCACACGGTAATGCAGCTCCGCAAAATCATCAAACCGCCTCGTACCCATAAGCTCCAGGTCCAGCTCGTACTCCCCTTCATTAAACAACGGAATGCCATTCCCAATGAGCGTCGGTGCCACTGCAATGATCATCTCATCGACCACCTTTTCTTTTATAAGAGGCAAAAGCAGCTCTCCCCCACCGACAATCCAGATGTCCTTTCCCTCCTGCTTTTTAAGCTGTTCTGTAAAAGAAACCGGATCTTCGTTTGCAAAGATTACATCGCCTTTTTCCCCGGTGAGGCTGGCCGAGAAAATATAGTTTTCTTTCCCTTTGTAAGGATAATCTCCGCTCATTTTATTCTTGATCCACTCGTACGTTTTGCGGCCCATGATGACCGTATCAATCGTGTCATAAAACGCTTCATAGCCGTTGTCGCCATCTCCTTCATGCTTAAACAGCCACTCCAGGGATTCGTCTTTTGTTGCAATATATCCATCCAAACTCATGGCAATAAACATCATGACTTTTCTTTTCGGTGTCATTATCATTCCTCCTAAATCGTGACTCCCTCATCATACAAGCATATTCCTGACGCCTTTTGCCCCCGCCTTAATCACTCATCAAGATTGATCACACGCCAGTCATTTTCATCAAGCATTCTCGCAATACCGGTCCGGAGCCTGAAGTCACGGACATCATTAAGGATGGAGATTTCCTCTCCTCCACTTTTAAACGTATAAAGGGAGCGCTGATGCTGATTGCCTACTGTCTCTCTTGTCACTTCTTCAATGTCTTCAAATGCAAAACTTGTTACAGAAAGTGAGAATGGCTTACTTTCATGAATGCCAAAATCATCAATATATGCATAGTGGGAAATACCGAATACAAAAAGGGGAAACGTGCAGACTGCAGCCAGGATGTGGGGAATAATCAATTTGTTTCTTTTACCCCGACGGTCAGCAACAGACATAGATATAGCAAGAGTAAAGCACAGTACAGCAGAAATCAGCATCCCTCCGCCAAACAACAGATAGGCTTCCCGCGGACGAACCAGAACCCAATAGGTCTGCTCATAAAAAAACAGGTCCTGTAAATACATTACTGCAACCACAGGGATAAACAACACTCCAATTAAAAGTAAAATACCCTTTGTAATTAACACTGGCATTAAGTGATCCGTATCCATCCAACGATTTATCATGTAAAAGCCCCCTCGAACAACTATTACTAAGGTATACGAGGGTAGAAACCAAAAAGTTCCATTCGGTTTTGGCAATTGGAGATTTCATGAATTTTCACGTTGAAAATCCGTTTCATCAAAACGGCATCATTCTAAGTTTGTTACTCCCCCTCTTTCCTTTCCATTAGCAGTGTTGCTTCGTCTATCCTCCCTTTTGCTACGATAGTATCTCCAGCCTTAACCACTCCCCATTCCAACATGTCATCAATTTTAGGTAAGCTTCTTCTCGTAATATGGCTTTTACTTTTCTTCATTAGTGCGAGACTTCTTTTAGACATCAGATTCACATAGTAATCTGTACTCACGTTTAAGGGCAATACTTTTTCAACATGAAGAAAAACATCCTCTTTAAGCAGAAAAGGGATGAGTTTATAACAGCTGATATCTACATTATTACTGTTTAACCAGGCAACGGCAGACAACGTTTGTTCGTCGAAGTCTGAAGCAACAAGGATAATTCTCTGCTTCTCGTTAAACTGATTAACGACATTGTTATTGGCCAAGAATTCGTTAATCTTACGTAAACCTAATTCAGAAGCTGTTAGATCATTATCTGTAAATTCATGACGGTATCTTTCAATATACGGCCCATAAATTGTTGTAACAAGATCTTCAACGGTTTTCACAGTAGCATAGCTTGCTGCGTACCTGATTACCTGAAATTCAAAAGCTCTCTTCTGCGAACCATGTCCATACGATCTCTCTTAATCTCAATCAGCACAATATTTCCTTCACTATCGATTGCTGTCAGATCACTGATGCCGTTCTTTTCATTTCTGATCTGCTTGCCAACGATCAACATTGATTCTTCAACATCTCTCTTTCAAATCGATCTCCTGGAACGTACTTTCATCGACTTTATCCACCTGTGTTCCTTTTAATTTATACATCTCTTTCCCTCCTGACTCCTTTACAGGAACTATTCGTTTAAAAATAGATATATCCTTTTTAAAGACAAAACCCCGCCAAAAATGACGAGGTCTCTACTTAGATTTTTCAGTCACAGCAAAAACGGTACTACCGTATACAAAACCGCTGTAATCGCCGCGGCGATGAGAGCCGGCTTCAATTTAAATTTGGCATAATCAATGACGGTGAGACCGAGAATTTTTGCAATCGTATTCGTGTCATCACTGAGCGGTGAGGAAAATGCACCGAATGATCCGCTTGCAAACACGGCACCGATCACTAACGGGAGGTTCACGTCTGCTGCGAAGGACATGGATACGCCCAGAGGCATTAAAATCCCCCATGCTCCCCAGGCAGACCCGATAAAGTATGAGATTGCTGCCCCGAACAAAAACATAAGCGGCGTCAAAAACATGTGAGGAATCCAGCCGATGTTTGCCGTCACAAACCCTGAAAAACCAAGGTCATCTGTTACAGAAGATAACCCCCACACGACGGACAAAAGCACGATGACCGCCATTAACTCGTTCCCGCCCAATATGAAACTGTCGATCAGATCGGACAGCTTAAACCGCTGAAACAAAAAGAAAGCCATGCTGATGAAAATCGTAATAAGAAGTGCTACGACCATGGCCTGCAAAACATCTGCCTCGATAAATGCCTGAAAGAAGTTCACTCCTTCTCCCCTGCCGTCCCACCACGTTAAAAACAGCGTCAGGCCGATCACCAGAATGATCGGAATAATCAAGTTTAAAGGCTTGTTTGGCAGTTCCAGAGATACAGACGGGTGACAATTGTGCCAGTCCTCCTCCGGCTTCTCTTCCTCTTCAATCTGTGTCGGTCCTCCTGTTTTGGAGTGGTGAAAAAAGCTTAGATAAATCCCGAGCAGGATCATTACGATGGCAAAAAAGTTAAATGGAATGCTTCTGATAAACAAGTCGTACGGATCGAGAGCACTTCCTTCATTCTGCACAGAAATTTGTATCACCGACACCATGTAGCCGACAAAAGCTGTGGCCACCGGGATAAGGACAATCACGGGTGTTGCCGTGGTCTCGATCACAAACCCCAGTTCTTTCGTGGACATCTTCACCTTTTTCAACAGGGCCTTCATAATTGGCGCGATCGTGACAAACCGAAATGTAGGTGCGCTGAACGTTCCGATCGTAGATACATATGTCAAAATCAAAGCCTGTCTCTTATTCGTAATTTTCTCCGACGCCATTTCCACGAACCCTTTTATCCCCCCGCTCGTCTTAACCAGACCTACAAGTCCGGAAAAAGCATACAAAAAAACGATAATCTTAATGTTATTTTCATCAATCAGGGCCTCAACCACGTAGCTGAGCATCGCCTGCATGCCCCCGAGAATCGTCGGCTCCACCAGGTAAGAACCAACTAGAAGACCGACAATCAGTCCCGGCAGCACCTGCCTGGTGTAAATCGCTACAGGAATAACCAATAAGAACGGAACAATCGACAACCAGCCAGCTTCCAAAGTACACCCCACCCATCCGGAAAAGTCTTCCTTAGGTTGTGATGTTAGAGTGAAAATATGTAATGGAAGTTGAGAGAAGGCTTATAAGAGCGGGCAAAAATTGTCGTAAATTGAATAATTCTCTTTAAATCATTCAAAGTTCTGCATAAATGCCTCCGAAGTCTGCATAATCAGACCGAAGTTCTCCATAAAAGACTCGAAAGTCTGCATAAACACACCAAAGTTCTCCATAACAACCCTTCGGCGACAACCAGAGCTTACAGCTCATCCGTCACCCACCCAAAATAAAGATCAACCTCATCGATTGCTGCCGGCCCTGAGATAGAGTCCTTTTCGGCTATTACGGGGAAAAGATCCAAAAAGGCTTCGTAATCCTTATACCCTTTGCCTGTCTCACTGAATGAGTGAACAAGCATAAGAGCATGCTTTGCCCCAATCCGCTTAGCTTCGATGACTGCAGAGGCTGTCCGGTGAAGAAGCTGATACCGTTTATCTGCTACATCCATCCCCTCCAGACCTAACGTTTCCAGCAAAAACTTCAGCCGCTCCTTTTTCCCGTCACCCGGATCAGCCCCGTACCACGAGCTGACCACCGGCCCAAAGGGTTCATCCACTTTCCCTTCTACCATGATTGTGATGAGCTCATCTTTTGCTTTAGCTAAAACATAAAGATCGTTTTGCCAACCGGTCGCTCCACCTCGAAGTGGCACTTTGTATTCTGGGAATCCATACAAAAACGTTACTTCTTTAAATAGCGGCTCACCACTTCTCTTAAATGCTTCCTCTATTCTCATTGGAAAGCCCCGAGCCGACTCCCAGCTCTCAGCCAGCTCCATGGCTGATCGTCCTTTTACCCATTGCTTCTTTTTATCTGCAAGGCGGCTGCTCCAGCTTTCCGTCTCCCCGGCAGGATTAAAAAATGTACTCATTATCTCAGCCCCTTTACTTTCTATAGATAAACTTCAACAAATACCTAAGAATCCCTTTTTGTTACAAGAAAAGACATTCAGCCGTTTTGACACTGGAAAATGGAGGTATTAAAAATGTAATTGTTTAAAAATTTGATCATTTTTCACATAAGCGCTTTCAAAGTGTTTATCATTGAAAACGTTCAAACATTGTCGATTCATCTAGAAAGGAGAGCCTTAAAATGGGTAGAAGACAAATCATCGGTCTCATCCTTGGACCGCTTTTATTTACAATTCTATTTTTTATACCGGGTATTACAGGACTTGAAGATGCCCCGAGGGCTGTACTCGCAGTCACAGCCTGGGTAGCAACGTGGTGGGTTACAGAAGCCATGCCGATTCCTGCTACGTCACTTTTGCCAATCTTTCTTCTGCCAATCACGGGCGGTGCGGAAGAAAGCACCGCAACGATGGCGTATACCGACCCAATCGTGTTTATGTATTTTGGAGGATTCACAATCGCTCTTGCCATTGAAAAATGGAACCTTCATAAACGCATTGCCATGACAATCATCTCCATGGTCGGTACGAACAGCCGGAGGATTATTCTCGGGGTGGCGCTTGCAACGGCACTGCTGTCCATGTGGATTTCCAACGCTGCCACAGCCCTTATGATGCTTCCGATTGCCCTTGCATTAATAACGGATATAAAGGAAAAAGACTTCTTTGATGAAAAATCATTACATAAGTTTGCAAAAGGACTTTTGTTAACGGTTGCCTACGCGGCGTCCATTGGTGGGCTAGCCACGCTCATCGGCTCGGTTCCAAACGCCGTATTTGCCGGCGTGAGTTCACAAATCCTCGGGGAAACAATCACATTCACAGACTGGTTCCTGTTTGGTTTCCCGATTACCGTCATTTTACTGACCGTCCTGTTCTTTTACATCACCCGTGTTCAGTTTAAAGTGAAACAAAGCGGCAACATCTCAGATGACTTTGCAAAAAATCAGCTTAAAGAACTCGGTCCGATGAGTTTTGAGGAAAAAGCAGTTCTGACGATCTTTGTAATGACGGGTACACTCTGGATATCGAGTGGCTTTCTACCGGAGAACATCCGCCTCTCTGATACCACAATTTCCATGATCGGAGCAACTTCCATGTTCCTTCTTCCGAGTAAACAGGCTAAAGGCGGTTTAATGAAGTGGGACGATATGAAAAACCTGCCTTGGGGGCTTTTACTTCTCTTCGGTGGCGGACTCTCACTCGCCGCGGCATTTGAAGAATCAAACCTAACTGAATGGTTTGGTGATTTACTCGAAGGGCTGCAGGTTCTGCCGTTTATTTTAATCCTGATCGTATTGGCTGCGGTTGTCCTGTTTATGACTGAAATCATGTCCAACACAGCTGTATCCAATATGTTGATTCCAATCAGTATCGGTTTAGCTCTTGGAATTGGCGTTGAACCATATGGAATAATGGCTATTGTGGCACTGTCTTCGTCCTGTGCCTTCATGCTGCCAATTTCCACACCGCCAAACGCCGCAGTCTTCAGCTCCGACTACATCACCATCGACGACATGGTTAAGGTCGGCTTCTGGATGAACATTATCTCCATCATCGTTATCGTAACGTTTGTTTACTTCTGGCAGCCGGTAGTGCTGAGTCCATAATGGTGCCTGTCACCACCCGGATTTTGTCGAATCCATAGGACTTTTTAATAAAAGAGGCTGTCCCAAAAACTGGTTTTGGCGACAGCCTCTTTTATTGTATTTCTCTTTATCAAGGAAGTTCATTTTCAGGTCTTTAACTATCAACCTGTTTACAAATCGGACAGTCATTGGAATATTGTGGTTTCCTATTTTCATATCAGGGAAAACCGCTAATAGTGCAGCCAGGTAAAGCAAGATAGGAAAATACTAAAATACTTAAATTTTATCAGATTTCAGACCGAATAAGCATTCGTGACAGCGGAATAACATCTTATGGAGCGCTGGTTACTCCAGGGCAACCTCCCCACTCACATACTACCAATACTTTCGACTCTATTTTAATGTGACAGGCTAGATTATTGAATTCCCCTTTGACATCGCTTTCATTGCGTGCTTAAATGGTAACCACAAGTTAACGACTGCTGAGACACGGAGACCAGTGAATGCAATTTTTATTAAAGGGGGCAATCCTTTAGTAGATTGTTTTTTGCTGGTCTTTTTTGCGTTTTTTGTTTTTCACTTTCTCAGGAGTTCTAATTACTTAAAAGGAGTGGTGTTTGCCATGAGTCCATTTTTAGGTGAAGTGCTGGGAACGATGATTTTAATCATCCTGGGGAGCGGGGTTGTGGCAGGTGTAGTTTTAAAAGGAACGAAAGCAGAAGGTTCAGGCTGGATTGTCATTACTGTGGCATGGGGTCTCGCTGTAGCAGTTGCTATTTATGCTGTAGGAAACATCAGTGATGCCCATATTAACCCGGCCGTCACCATCGGGTTTGCCTTGGTCGGTGACTTCCCTTGGAGCAGTGTACCAGCCTATATAGCCGCTCAAATGATAGGGGCTTTTATCGGAGCTGCTCTCGTTTTTTTTCAGTATTTTCCCCATTTCAAAAAAACAAAGGATCAAGGAGCCAAACTCGGGGTTTTTGCCACAGGACCCTCCATCCCGCACACACCGTCTAATTTCTTCAGTGAAGTGCTGGGAACATTTATGCTGGTGTTTGGATTACTGGCCATTGGAGCAAACGAGTTTACCGAAGGGTTAAATCCGATTATCGTGGGTACGCTCATCATGGTTATCGGTCTGTCCCTGGGGGGAACAACCGGCTATGCAATTAACCCGGCTAGAGATCTGGGACCGCGTCTTGCCCACTTCTTCCTGCCAATTCCCAATAAGGGACCTTCAGACTGGGCGTATTCCTGGATTCCAATAGCGGGCCCCATTATTGGAGGTGGTTTAGGAGCACTTATTTACAGCGCCCTGTTTAGCGGTCTTGTCTATCCGGCATTATGGATCTTTATCGGACTGTTTATTGCCGTACAAGCATTAACCATCGTCTTGGAAAAACGTAAAAACATCAGCGGCAAATACGAAGAAGAAGTTGTTCACAGAAAAAATACGCAATTAAAAAGAGGAGGATAAAATCATGGAGAAAAAATACATTCTATCACTGGATCAGGGAACGACGAGTTCAAGGGCTGTTTTGTTTAACAAAGAAGGTGAAGTCGTTGCCATCGATCAGCAGGAGTTCAAGCAATATTTCCCCAAGCCGGGCTGGGTTGAACATAACGCAAATGAAATCTGGAGTTCAATCCTTGCCGTTATCGCCGGAGTACTTACGAAAACGGACGTTTCCCCAAAAGAAATCGCAGGAATCGGAATTACCAACCAGCGGGAAACCACCGTCGTCTGGGAAAAAGAAACAGGAAGACCGGTTTACAATGCCCTCGTCTGGCAGTCCAGACAGACAGACGATATTTGCAAAACCCTTAAAGAACAAGGACTAAATGATACGTTCAGAGAGAAAACCGGTCTGTTAATTGATGCTTACTTCTCAGGAACGAAAGTGAAATGGATCCTCGATAACGTAGAGGGCGCAAGAGAAAAAGCAAACAACGGAGAGCTTTTATTTGGAACAATTGATACATGGCTGATATGGAAGCTCTCAGGCGGTAAAGCCCACGTCACGGATTATTCCAATGCTTCCCGTACACTCATGTACAATATCTACGACCTTTCCTGGGATGACGAACTGCTTGAGATTCTTGATGTTCCGAAGTCAATGCTGCCTGAAGTAAGACCTTCCTCAGAAGTGTATGCTCATACGGTGGACTATCATTTCTTCGGAGAATCCGTTCCGATTGCCGGAGCTGCGGGAGATCAGCAGTCAGCGTTGTTCGGACAAGCGTGCTATGAAAAAGGAATGGCCAAAAACACCTACGGTACAGGTTGTTTCATGTTAATGAACACAGGAGAAAAAGCAGTAAAATCCGAGCACGGTCTTTTAACCACATTAGCATGGGGAATCGACGGAAAAGTGGAATATGCTCTTGAAGGAAGCATTTTTGTAGCGGGGTCAGCGATCCAGTGGTTACGCGATGGTCTGAGAATGCTGAAGAAAGCATCAGACAGTGAAGAATACGCGAAAAGGGTTTCCTCAACTGACGGGGTTTACGTGGTTCCTGCCTTTGTCGGACTTGGAACACCATACTGGGATTCAGACGTACGGGGAGCCATCTTCGGCCTCACGAGGGGAACGGAGAAAGAGCACCTCGTCCGCGCAACTCTCGAATCTCTCGCATACCAGACAAAAGATGTTCTTCAAGCAATGGAAGCAGACTCCGGCATCGAGCTGAAATCTCTCCGTGTTGACGGTGGTGCCGTGGCAAACAATTTCCTCATGCAGTTCCAAAGCGATATCCTGGGGTCGGAAGTAGAAAGACCACTGATTCAGGAAACTACCGCTCTCGGATCTGCCTACCTTGCAGGACTTGCAGTAGGATTCTGGGAAGATAAAGCCGAGATCGGAAAGCAGTGGAGTGTAGACAGAACGTTCGTCCACGCGATCTCTGAAGAAGAACGAACCAGGCTTTACGACGGATGGAAAAAAGCGGTGGAAGCGACGACGGTGTTCAAGCCCTAGCGGTGCCTGTCACCACCCGGATTTTGTCGAAACCGCAGGACTTTTCTCCATTTCTTCCATACCCCAGACAAGGAAACAGAAGAAAGCAATAAAAAAACGCGCATCGGTTTCGATGCGCGTTTCTCGGGTCAAAAAACAGCGTTCGTCTTAGGATAACGCTGCTCTGTTCAACTCTTCCGCCCACTTTTTCAGCCACCTCTGCTCCTCACCCGGAGTCATGGCGATGGCCCCTATCTTGAATTGCCGGTGGTAGTCTTCTGTAAATAGTTTGGACTCCTCTTGTCCATTCTGCCACGGCGTCATGATATACACTTCCTTCACGGCAGGCTCCCCTGTTTCCTTTGATAAGATGCCATCCCGGTACTTGTGCATTTCACCTAAGGCATGGTTAAGGTTGGAAGGAACACGGTACTTTGGGTCAAAAACAATGAGCTCCTCTTCCCCCTCTAACACAATGTCCGGAATCATTCTATGGGTGTAGGTGAAAAATTCCGGCGAATTGGATTGATAGACACGCTGGAAGTAAAGCTTCCGGTTGTTTTTTAACAATACAAGACTTTCCCTGTTCGCATGTAAATTCAGAAAAATACCGTCACTCTTAAATGTAAATAAAGAGGACGTATTATCCAGGAGTCCCTCCCGGCGCAACACCTTGATCACCTGGAAATAGCACCACATCTCGTATAAATCAAAGGTGTCTTTTAATGAAATCGGGCTTTCTAAACCAATTTTGAAATTTCCATGACGGAAAAGCCGCTCAAACCATTGATGTGTCATCCGGTATACCGGGTTCTTTCGGATCACCTGGGTAATGACCCTGCTACCTTTGAGCTGACTGACCTCTTTCAAAAAACTGTGGTGAAGCCAGTACCTGACTCTGGCAAGGTAATGCCCTGCTTTTGTGACTACATCTCGATAGTCAGATTTAGAATAACGGGTGAGGATTCTCTCAAAATCCATCAGAAGTGTTTTTAAGTATTGATTTTCATAAACGTCCGTCGTTTCCCTCCGGTTCAGGGATCTTAGCTGTTCCGGGACAGTTTTAGTCCCTTTTCCAAAACGCTGCTCGATCCATCGTTCCGTACTTGGAGAAACCTCTTTTACCTTTTCTCTTTTTACGAATTCCGTCCTGCTGTTTAAAATCCGGTACGGCCTTGATGTCACTTTTCCCATCAACTGCGTTAAGCTTTTAAAAGATGCCTGAATGTACTGCCACTGTGGCCATGAAAGCTCCCGGTTAAAGCCTGATGAATCAAGTCCCCGTGTTGATCCCGAGTATTGAAAACAGACTGCTGCTTCTTCCAATACATCCGAGAGCATGTGATCATACTGGGTTTCCGTCATTTTCCGGGCATCCGGATAAAGATAAGTCTTATACACTTCCCCGTCGATGAAAAGACCGATTTCACCACTTTGAAATGGAGTGACGAAGCTCCCTTTTATCCCTTGTTCTGTTCTCTGATAAGAAAGAGGGATCGTTCCAAGTCGGATGTCTATTGCATCCTGCCTTTCAAGATGCCACTCATAGTCCGTTGCTTCAGTCAGATAACACTCTTCAGCCGGCTGCCAGCTCTCCCCCGCCATTCGAATCATCACATCAGCGCCAATATTGAGTGGCTCCATAGCGGTCAAGCTCCTTTTGCATTCGGTTCAGCTCATGCAGCGATCGTGCCTCTGCTCCGATTTTTTCACTAATCAGCTGTTTCATTTCTTCAAACAACGGGGCTATGCGCTCATCCCCGCGAATCTTCGGCAGCACCTTTTCCCTGATCACAACATCCAATGCTTCATGGCGTTCCATCTGATACTCCATTTCGAGCTCCAGGTTCCGCATGAGCTTTCGGACCATTTCATTCATTGACCGGTAGCCGAAGTGAAGGTCATAGGGTAAAAGGAGCTGATGGACTTCTTTAAGAATAGCAAACTCTTTGGAAAGCTTGTCCCGGGTCGAGCTCGTAACTGTCTCCCAGAACGGGTCAAAGTCAACATCCGATAACGTCATCACGTAAGCCCGGTCCAGCACTTTATCCGAAATTGAATGAGTCGTCTCGTCCACATTCACGGTCCCGATTACATATACGTTCGGAGGGATTGTGATCGTCTGAGGCACCTCTTTTATATCATCGCGATCATGGAGCGGCACTGCCTCTTGAGATTCCACCGCACTTAGGTAATCACTCAGGTAATACTCCACCCGGGCCAGGTTCATTTCATCCAGCAAAATAAAGTGAGGCTTGTCCCGCTCGGTTCTGGCCTTTAACACCATCCGCAAAAACTCCGGAACGACATACCGCTTGTCAAAAGAGCTGTAATAACCAAACAACGCCGTCGAATCCATCCAGTCCGGACGAACAGGAATCACCGACAAATAAGGATTGTTGTCTTCAAAGTCAAGCCCGTAAACCGCATTGGCATACAGCTTTGCCAGTTGGGTTTTTCCCGTCCCCGAGATCCCGTTCAGCAAAACAAAATGCTTATCATCAAGTGCCGTTAAATTGAGATGAAAATCTCGAATAATCGGCAGGTCAAACGTCAGCTTCGATGATTTCACAATCTCGTAGATGGATGTGAAATCGAAGTTGCTTTCTAAAGCATCTTCTATTTCCTCTTCATCCTCTACCTCTTCATCAACTACTTTTACCTTTTGTGTTCCATCAGGAAGAACCAACCTCTCACTAACATGGGCAAAGATTAATGCAGCTTTTATTAGTCTTGCTTTAACTTTATCAGTGTCCTCTACAAAATCTTCATGATCATTATCATAGATTCCGGGTGAATATTTAGATTCTGAAATTTCAAACCCCATACCTTTAAGATGATTTAGCGAATCTTTCAAGAGTTGTTGATTATCAAGATTACGTTTAGCAAACACCTTTGAAATCCACCATCTGATTTTGCCTTCACCTAACAACTCACGTACTTTAGCAAAAATATGAGTATGCCCATCAATATGAATGGCTAAACGATGGGTTGGAGCATCTTTTTCGGAAAATTCCAAATATCTTATAAGCCCTTTTACAACCAATTGGTCTTGGTCATAAAGATTAAAGGTTTGCTTTTTCCCCTCATTTTTATATTTTTCAATCTCCCCGTATTCCAGGCGATAAGGCAAACCTAGCAATGATATTTCTTTTGGACTATTTTCATTCAAAAACAATTGATAAATTTTATTTGCCAGATATGACTCTTCACAGTCTTCTGTTAAGTAAGAATAAAGAGGAGCCAGTTCATCTAAAATCCTCTTGAGATCTATTAATAATCTACCTTCATCCAAATTCCCTTGAAGATCCCGAAAAATACCAAAGTAAATAAAAGGTTTCCTCAAAGTCTTTGTATAATTCCGTACATTTTCTGGTAGTTCTCTTACCTTTTTTATTCCTTTTTTGTTAGAAACTTCTTTAAAGTAAAGCGAAATTGTATCAGGTAGTTTAGATGTTAATTCTTCAATCTTTTTACTAGCAAGTGCTGCCCACATAGGATAAAACCGCGTTTCTGCATAAGCACTCCAAGTCTGGTCTACTCCATTAAACTCTAAAGTTATCAAATTGATTTTATCATCATGAACAACTTTGTTTAATTTTATATAATATCGCTTTCCAATCTCGGTGTCTTTCTTTGATTCCGCATAGTTCGGATTTTTTGAATTGTGGTACGTAGTCCTCAGTGTAGCCCCATAGCTCTTAATTTCAAGAAATGCATCTTCTTCTATTTCTACTTTTTCCTTTAAGTTCTTAAACAGCTCTTGCATCTTTGGCTCTGCGTATTCTAAAACCTCTCGGCACCTCTCCGTAGTGTTATCTATCTCAAACAATTGCTGAAGTCGATCTAAATTCATCTGCATTCCTACTTTCGGTTTTTCTCCTGCTAAAAACTACCTTTCGACAAAAAGAGTCATACTCCTTCTTGAACCTCCCTGCGTATGTAAAACATCAGGAAATATATACATTGCACTTATGTAGAGGGCTGACATTTGAGTGCTAAATAATGTCAAGTGATTACTCGTTTTACTATCTGGGAAAGCATGAAGTAGGAGGGTATTGCATGGCTGATACATTGACCAAAGACCAAAGAAGAAAAAACATGAAAGCAATCAAATCCCAGTCCAAGCTTGAGAATGCCGTATCAAAGGAACTGTGGAATAAAGGGATAAGGTTCAGAAAAAACAGTAGAGGTTTATTTGGAAAACCTGATATTTCCATAAAGAAGTATAAGATTGTTATCTTTATTGATTCATGCTTTTGGCACTGTTGTCCTGTACACGGAAACATGCCGAAATCCAATAAAGATTTCTGGGAAGAGAAACTAAAAAGAAATGTCGAGAGAGATAAAGAAGTCACTACTTACTATAAAGACCGGGGATGGAATATCCTCCGGGTTTGGGAGCATGAAATTAAAAACGATTTTGATGATACGATGAATAGAATATATCAATTTATCTTAAGTTCTCAAGCTCCCACTGGTTGATAGTTACTACTGTTATCTCATTCACCTTTGACCTCATTAAAAAGAGACCCTTTCAGGCCTCTCTAATTCTACTTTACAAATCGATGATTTCCAATATCAGTGACGACTTCCCTGCTTCTCATAAACTCGCTGTTTGAGGTGCTCGGGTTAAAGAAGAACAACGCCTCCGGAACCCCATTTTCTCCTCCGATTGCCCGTTTGGCCGCTTCAATCGGATTTTGATTCGGGATTGCTGTTGCGAAGCTCCCGTTTCCCACTGGAGTAAATTGATTGTCCTGATGAAGCACACTGTGCATAGTATTCGGGAACTGGCTGTCAGCAACGCGGTTTTGTACCACGTTCGCCACCGCCACCTGGCCATCCATTGGCTCTCCTCTTGCTTCCAAATGGACGATTTTAGACAGGTCAATAAGGTCTTGTGTCGGTACTTGAATGCTTTGTCCGACACTCAAATTACCGGGATTCGTAACAGACGGGTTGAACGCACGCAGCATATCCTGCGTCATCCCATTGCTGTATGCAATCCCATAAAATGTGTCCCCTGACTGAACCGTATAGTTTATAACCCCGTTTTCTGTTGGCGAAGGAGAACCTTCTCCATTGTCATTGCCACCTTTCCCTCCAGGAACGTTGATCACCTGACCGACTTGCATGAGGTTGGCATTTGTTATGGAAGGATTTAATTCAAGCAACTGGCTCACTGTCGTGTTAAAACGACTGGCAATTGCAAACAAGGTATCACCCGACTGAACAGTATATGTACCTGACGATGAGGGAGGTCCTTCCTCCCCCGCAGGACTAATGGTCAGCGACTGTCCAGCATAGATGACAGTGCCATTCAGATCATTTAATGTCATCAGCTCGTCCACACTGATATTATGGTTGGTGGCAATCCGCCATAACGTATCTCCCGATTCTACCGTATACGTACTGGAAGCCATTGCATTTCCCGCAAACAACAGGCTCCCCATTACTGTTAAAGCTGTAATTCGTTTTTTCATAGTTTCCTCTCCCTTGTTTGTCAAAAAATCTGTTATGACAAACCTTTTGATGGAAACTGTGGTGAATCCTTCCGAATCCTGTCGGTTTAACACTTTCTTAATCTCTTTGTAACATTTGTTTTGGTTTTTTTTATAAGTTGTATAAAACTAGTTAACTATATTAATTAAACGTTCTAGTTTACGGTAAATACTTTTACTTCAAATCCTTGTATCTTAAAACGTCAATCTACATACTTTTCAACTTTAGGGAAGTTATGGCTCTTTACTTTTTCTCTATCAAAGATTCATTAAAAAACGCCACCGAAGTTCTCTCCGGCAGCGCTTTTTCCTACATTAATCCTCGATCAGTCTCGCAACAGGCTTGCCGCAAGTCTTGCATTTCCCTTCAAGCAGAATCCCATATTGGTCATCTTTCATATCATAATCCACGATGGTGGTTTCGGAACATTTCGAACAAAAGACATTACTCAGAAGTTTTTTCCTAATGTCCTGGGGGATTTTCATCCACTTTTTTGTGCTTTCAGGTCCGTTACAGACATGTAATTCCCTCCTTATGTTTTGGCAGGTTCCCTTGCACCCGCCGGTTCCTCTTTCGGTAAGAGGCTGGTGGCAATCAGCGTTGCCAGGGCTAAAACAAACAGGATGATAAAGACGGCATGGAGTCCTTCCGCAAGAATCGCCGGTGCCACACTCGTTCCATTATTCGTATGCCCGCCGATGAACTGGTTTAAAACCGTTCCGAGTATGGTGATTCCCAATGTCTGTCCGAGTGTTCGTAAAAAGGCATTGGAAGAAGCTGCAGCTCCCCGGTTATCCCAGGATACCGATGACTGGACGATAACTGAAAACATCGTCATGGACAAGCCGAATCCGGTTCCTACAAAGAACATGATCCCGATGAGCGTCCAGTTTGGCGTGGCGCCTGAAATGAACGTAAGCGCAAAGGTGCTTATCGTAATTATAGTTACCCCTGATAACACAATCGGTTTCGCCCCTAAACTACCAAGCAAACGGCTGCTTACAAACGCGGCAAGAGGCCAGCCGAGACTCATGGGAATAAGCGTGAGTCCGGAATAGGTCGCCGGGAGTTCGAGAACGCCCTGCACCCAAAGGGGCAGATAGGCAGTAAGTCCGATCAGGATCGCCCCCATCAGGAGGCCGCAAATGTTTGCTACTAAAAGGTGCCTTATTTTAAACAGCTTGAACGGTACCATCGGCTCTTTTACCTTAAACTGAATTACTATGAAGATAGCCAGAAATGACATGGCTATGGCAATCAGAATAAACATGAGCGGTTCGTTCCAGGCAATTTCGTTTCCGCCTGACAACAGAGCGTAAAGCAGGGCCCCCGCTCCGATAATGAACGTCATTGCCCCACCATAATCGATGGAACGCTTTCGCTTTTCAATTTTTTCATCAAGGTTTCGCCAAATCAGATACATACTCACAAGGCCGAACGGGATGTTGATGTAAAAAATCCAGTGCCACGTAAGAAAGTCGACGAAAAAACCGCCTACAAGAGGACCAAAAATCCCCGCAATGCCCCAGATCGATCCGATAATCGCCTGGGCTTTAGCCCGCTGCTCATAGGAAAACACATCCCCGACGATGGTAAAGGTCATCGGCATAAGAGCCCCGGCCCCGATTCCCTGAACCGCACGGAACAAAATAAGCTGCTCCATCGTCTGGGAGAGTCCGCACAAAGCAGAACCGATCAGAAAGAGTGTGGCTCCTGTTATAAATATCTTCTTCCGGCCAAACAAATCGGCCAGTTTCCCAAAGATCGGGGTCATAACCGCATAGGTTAATAGATAAATGGCAAACACCCAGCTGATCAGGTCGAGACCCCCAAGGTCACTGGTGATGCTCGGCATCGCCGTACTGATCACCGTTACTTCAATCGCCGCCAGAAACGTGGCAATCAAAAGGGCAATCACAATTTTCTTCTGGTATGTATTCATAGCTGATGGATCCTTTCCACGAGACAATAATCTTAATTCAGTATAGCAGATGAACGAGTTGAAAGGTTTTGCTAATAAAAGTAACTTGGTAAAAAATTCATATTATATGTTAGAATATTCCTATATAAACCTCGGAGGTGATCTCGTGTCTATTATTGATTCTATGCTATATAGAGTAATGAACGGGAAACGAACAATAACGAAGCCCATTTTTATGAAAGAGTTCACTAAAGAGAACAATCAACTAACTTCTCTTACCTCTTTAGCAAGTTCACCAGACCATCACTCTGAATGGCTAAATAGAGATATTGCCTTTCTTAAGCAAGGCATTGAAGGAGAAGCAAATGTCTATTATGAACTGAAAAATTCATTTTTGCCTATGATCTGTCTTCATGACATTCGATTGGAACATGCAGATTACATAGCTCAATTTGATTTTATTGTAATCACACGAAAAGAGATTATCGTCTTAGAAACGAAAAAGCTGACAGGTGATATAACGATTACACCAGACGGTGATTTTATTCGTTTGTTTAAAAATAAGTACGGAAAAGTCTATAAAAAAGAAGGAATCTACAGCCCTGTTTCTCAAAATGAACGACATGTAGCTATTTTAAAAGAGGTTCTGATGAGTAAAAAATTAATAGGGAATATGCCTGTTAAATCAGCAGTTATCATGGCAAACGCAAAAACCATTTTGGATAAATCCAAAGCTCCTAAACATGTCAGCAACCAGATCTATAAGTATGATCAGGTAAAGAACCTTATTAAGAAAGAATTAGATAACCCAAGTAACAACCGTGACACCCTAGAGAAGTATTTGTATGAGATTGGTGAGTTTCTACTCGCACACAATAAACCACTTGAAATGGATGCAGCTTCTAAATATGCAATTCGGGAAGTAGCTGCAACTGAAACTCCAGTTGTAAAGACAAGCCACCTTTCACTTGAAGCAAATCTAAAAGAGTACCGGCTTAAAACCGCCCGTAAAGAAGGAATTAAAGCGTATATGGTGTTTAGCAATTCGGAAATGAAAGCATTAATTGAGAACCCTCCTGCTACAAAAGATGAGTTACTAGAGGTAAAAGGGTTTGGTCAGAAGAAAGTTGAAAAATACGGCGAGGGTATTTTAGCAGTTATCAGCAATGATTTCATGTGAGATATCTACTTGAATAGTTACTTCATTTGTATGGATAATTCTAGAGCAAATAACAACCTCGAATGTAAGAATGCGAGGTTGCTTTGTTCACCCATATACAAACCTACACCCGTCGCAGGCGGTGAAGATAAACACCAGAGACAATGCATAAGTAATGAATGTAGGACTATTGATTTAACTATGTAAATGTAAATAAATGAACATTTAAAGGAGGGAAACCGCCCTTTCCCAGCAGCACCTCTTATTCTTGCTTATTGTAAAATGCCAACCTATTCAAATGAAGTTTCAATTCTATTTGAGTCCCAAATGGAATCAAATCTTTTTGTTCAACAATGGGATACCATTACAAATGGCGGAAAAATTAAACAACCTGCTTCACTACGCGAGTGAAACAGGTTCGTCAGATTGGTGAAACAGCTTTTAAGGAATAAGGACAATTTTGCCTTTTTTTCCTGCTTTCTTAAAATATTTCTGTGCTTCTTTCGCTTCCTCTAAAGGATATGTCCTGTCGATGACCGGCTTGATTTTGTGCTCAGAGATCGCACGAAGCATCCGTTTGAATTCTTCACGTGTTCCTAAAACGGATCCGTACATGGTAATATGCTTCAAATAAAGGGTGCGGAAATCGAGTTCCGTTTTCTGTCCTCCGGAAGAGCCGGACGTACAGAATTTACCACCTTTTTTCAAAACGCTCATAGACATAGAAAACAGGGCAGCTCCAACGACATCAAGCACGGTATCGACAGGACCGCCGTTTGCTGATAAAATATCTTCTTCCAAATTCTCGGATTTGTATGACAAGACATGTGTCGCTCCGAGTTCCTTCATTTGGTCCTCCATGCTCAAATCTCCCACAAGAGCGATGACATCCGCACCGAAGACTTTTGATGCGATCTGCACGTTAAGCGATCCCACACCGCCGTTCGCTCCAGTAACAATCACTGTTTCGCCGGGCTTCGGCTGTACTTGTTCAACCATATGCCAGGCGGTCATGCCACTGACCGAAAACACACAGCTTTCCGTGTAGTCGTCAAGCGGCATATCGAAACAAAGCTCAGCCGGCCAAACGACGTATTCGGCATATCCACCATCATATTCAGAACCGATGAAAGACATATCTTCTGCAATGTGTTCCTGTCCTTCTGGTCCACTGGATGTGAACGGAAACAGAACCACGTCTTTGTCAAGCATCCTATCATCAACTTGCGAACCAACCTGTACCACTTTTCCACTAATATCAGAACCTGGAGTACGGGGGAATTGAACACCTTCCGGACGCCATCCGGACTTTCCTCCCTGGCCATAAGCGCCTTCTCTCATCCAGATTTCCGTATTGTTGATCGCACAGGATTTCACCTGAACGAGTACTTCATTTTCTCTCGGATCAGGAGTGGGGATGTCCGTCACCTTCAATTGATCCACATCTCCGTACCCTGTCACTTGAACTGCTTTCATGGCATACCCCCCCTTTCAAATTCGCTTTTCTCGTCTAATATGCGGCGTCAATCATAAGGCTATTCATTGTTCTTATCAAGTCATCAGCTCACTGCATGCATTCAAGCATATTAAACGGAGGAAACACCTCAACCTCCTCACCCTTTTCGGTCGGGTGATACGCAAATTGGACTGCAATTGCAGAGAGAATTTTTGTGCTGATGACCATTGCCCCTACTCTTTTCTTTGAGATGAGAGGGATGACAGACTCACCGAGCACTAATTCTATTTTTGGTCAAATAAGCAACGGTTATTTAATAAATCAGGCTGTCACAGCTATACAGCAAAGTATTCGTGCAGTTGCAGACAGATCAATCTATGAAGCGGACGAGACCATTTGGGATGACCTGCCGACTCAATACACAGTTACCCCGGATTCAGATAAAACAGGAGAATAGGAAATGACTACAACCCTCGGTTCGTTTTTGGACCGAAGGTTGGGCTTATTTTGTTGTTTCCATAAGTCTCTCATTTTCCCAGTGAAAGTTTGAACCGGGCCGATCCACGTGGTAGCATAAAGGAAGCTAAGATTACGATGGAGGCCCTCATGAAATATTCGACGAAGCTGCTTTTAAAATACATTGCCATTTATATCGGGTTATCGGCTCTGGTGTTTCTGCCTCTCAGGCAGGTGTTTACATCTGGTACGGCGCAAATCTTCCTGTTCCTCGTGCAGTTTGCGATTTTATACACCCTTGTTGTGCGGTATTACAGGAACACTAAGCATTTGCATGATGAAAAAGAGAAGTAAACGTAAGGCAGGCATAGAGATCCATTCTCTATGCCTGTTTTTTAGGTCATCGGATGTCGTATTTGTAGAATTTCTTGTCTACCTCTAATACCGGGAAGCGTTCGGGGAGATCTGTCTGTTCAATTTCAGTGAATCCGTTTTTTTCATAGAATCGGTGGGCTGCCAGGAACTGCGGTGTTGTGCCAAGGTAAATGGTGCGGACGTATTTGGACCTGGCCCAGGTTTGTGCCGTTCTCAGTAAAAGGCTCGCCGTGTTCATTGGCTTGCCGCGATAGTCTTTATGTACAAACATTTTTCTTAATGCCACATGTCCTTCTCCTATATCCAGGAGACTGATTGTGCCTGCTACTTTTCCGTTGTGAACGGCAACCCAGAAGTTGCCCGCTCCATTCTGGTAAACATCTTCGATCTTCAACAGATCAGGCTGATCGTCCTTTGTGATTGGAATGCTGTATTCGGTTTGCTGGATGGAGAGAATTAACTCCACCACCTCATCCTGATATTCACTCGAGTATGATTTAATCATTTGTTTGTCTGTGCTCACCTGCTGTCATCTCCTTTGCGGTTCTTTCCATTGTAATTCAACCTTTCAGAATCGGATAGAGTTTTATGGAAAAAGAAGGGTTACGTCCTCTCTTTCACTAATTAGATATGGTGCAGAAAATTTGAATGGGGTGAACAGATGAGATCGTTTTTTGATTATAACTGGCAGGTACGGGATGAGTGGTTTGCCTGGTGCAAACAGCTTTCTGAAGAAGATCTTTTAAAGGAGCGTGTCGGCGGTCCCAAAAGCATATTGTATACACTGTTTCATATCATTGATGTGGAGTACAGCTGGGTGCGGGCCGTGATGGGAAAAGAAGATATTGCTGAGTCATTTGAGGAGTACAGTACGCTGGAAAAACTAAAGGATCTTTCAGATACATACCGTAAAGAAATTCAGGTGTTTTTAAATGTCTGTCCGGATGAGTGGACAAAGAATGATTTGGTTCAAGCTTCGTGGCTGAACGCCGGTTTTACGAAGTTTGAAATCGGTCACCACATTATCGCACACGAAATTCATCATATTGGCCAGCTTTCCGTCTGGTCCCGAGAGCTCGGATTGAAACCGGTGTCGGCAAACGGAATCGGCCGGGGGTTACAGAACATATAAAACTAAGCGCTCCTCCCTGCATGGAAGAGCGCTTTTGTTTTGTTTAAATGAATGTCTCCAATTGTTCGTAAAGCTCGGTTCGTTTCTTTTCAAGCTTTTCCTTTTGATCATAGAGCTTTTGTAATGCCTCAAGACTTTCCTCTTCTATAAGACGGGTTTCAAGCTGGTGAATAGCCGCCTCACATTCTTTGAGCTGTTTTTCAATGGTATCAGAGGATGAGGATGCTGTTTCCTTCCTTTTATCCGGCACAGCTGTTTTCTTCTTCGTTTTCGCAGGTTCTTCACCCTTCTCTTTTCGTTCAGCCAGCTTCTGTTTTGCCCATTCGTAATCGCCGTTAAAGAAATGAAGCTTCCCTTCATCCAGCCAGTATACGGTCGTAAACAGCTTGTTGATAAAATACCGGTCGTGGGAAACAGCAAGAATCGTACCCTCGTAGTCTTCAAGAACGTCTTCCAATACTTCTCTTGAGTCAATGTCCAGGTGGTTGGTCGGTTCATCAAGCAGGAGAAGGTTCACTTCCTGATACATGAGCTGAGCCAGACGCAGACGCATTCTCTCTCCGCCGCTTAAATCACCAAGCTTTTTAAACACGGAAAATCCGTAGAAGAGAAACCTCGCAAGGATATGCCGTGCTTCTCCTTCTGTTACAGGGATTTCATCCCGGAACCCATCAATAACAGTGAGATTTTGCTCGGCATCGGTAAAGACATGCTGGGATAAATAACCGACTTTCACCTGACTTCCGATCTTCACGTTACCAGATTCAGGAACTAGCTCCCCGGAAATCATTTTCAGCAGTGTCGATTTTCCGGAGCCGTTATCCCCGATGAGAACAGCCCGATCCTGATAACGAAGGTGCATCGAAGCACCATCAAAAAGTCGTTTTTCACCGAAACTCTTTTCGACTTCTTTTAAAATAACGGTGTCCGTTCCGCTTCGGCTTGACGCCTTAAGATCGATCGCCATTTTCTTTTTCTCAAGAACAGGTCGGTCGATTTTTTCCATCCGTTCCATTGCCCGCTCCATATTTCTCGCCCGTCTATGCATCGCTTCATTTGGCGGGTTGGCGCGGTTGGCCCACTCTTTCAGCCTCTTAATCGCTTCACGCATTTTCTTCAGCTTCTTCTGCTGTTCTTCGTACCGCTGAAATTCAGCGAGAAGACGCTTTTCCTTTTCCTTGACAAAAGAAGAGTAATTGGAGTAATAAACCGTCAATTCCCCCTCTTCCACGTCAAAAATCTTTTGCACAGTCTCATCAAGGAAATAACGGTCGTGGGAAATCATCACAACGGTTCCTTCGTAATTGTTGAGAAATCGTCCGAGCCACTCAACAGACTTCAAATCAAGGTGGTTTGTCGGTTCGTCCAGCAGGAGTAAATCCGGTTTTTCCAAGAGCAGAACTCCAAGGCAGACCTTTGTTTTTTCACCGCCGCTGAGAGCCTGGAATGATTGACTCATGAGGGAATCCAAGTGCAGACCGTGAGCGACACTATCAAGCTGAGCTTCCATTTCATAGCCGCCGTTTAAAGCAAAAAGCTCCTGCTTTTCCCCGTATTCTGCAGCAAGGTTGTTCAGCCTGGTTTCGTTTGTTTCTGTACTGATTTCGTTTTCAAGTGCCCTCATTTCGCTTTCAAGCCCTGACAAATGACCAAATGCCGTTCTCAGGACGTCAGCACCGGTCATGAGCTCCGGATAGTCTGGAATTTGAGCCAGGCAGCCGATCTTCGTTCCTTTTTTCCAGTGAATGTCACCTTCCGTTGGCTTTTCCTTACCGCTCATGATCTTCATGAGGGTTGTTTTTCCGCTCCCGTTCCGGCCGACAATACCGATGCGGTCACCTTCTGATATATCAAAGCTGATTCCGTTTAAAACGGGATCGCCTGTAAAACTCATTCGTATATTTTTTCCATTGCATGTAATCATAGCAGCCTCCTTAGATTAAAGAAAAAGGACCATGAGCAAGAAGCCTCATGGTCCCAAGCATAAAAATAGAGAGCAAAGAGCTCTCCCCATTTACGCCTTTATTCAGTGGGATAGAGATGTTCTAACTGTTGCTGGTTTTATTGAGCTGTTAAAAAAAGACACACGTGTCCCGTGTTTCACAGCAATATAAAAAACAGCACGAACAATATATAAAAACGATCGTTCACGCTTTTGGCCTGCAATAGTCTGATTCATCTCTACCCACCTCCGTTCTGCTATGTATTCTTAATTATCATACGAGATCCAGCATAAGTTGTCAAACCAGTCTGATAATTCAGCTGATTTTTTTATTTTTGGGTCGCGAAAAATTATTTAGGTATTTGTAGAAAACTGTGGTATGCTTTACTTAACCATTTTATTACCTGCACCATAGTGTCTTCTGACTGTTTGCTGAATGTTCGGGTCCCTCCTTCTAGGGTCCGGCATATGGCAGGCAGTTTTTTATTTTATCGACCACTAACATGAATATATCGGCCATTCGCCAAAAAACGCTCCCCCCTTCTCCCCTCTAACTGAACCTCCACAAAACTTCAGCATAAAAAAAGAACCCTCAATGAGGGTTCTCTTTGGTCAATTATGCTTTGTTTACGTTAACAGCTTGAGGTCCGCGTTGACCTTGCTCTGTTTCGAAAGTAACACTTTGACCTTCTTCAAGAGTTTTGAATCCTTCGCCTTGGATAGCTGAGAAGTGAACGAATACATCGTCTCCACCTTCAACTTCGATGAAACCAAAACCTTTTTCTGCGTTAAACCATTTTACTGTACCTTCTTGCATGTGTGTAGCCTCCTGTGTGGATTTTCTTTGATCCACGATTTATTACTATTGATGTTCATGTAGCTATCAAAGGCGAAGAGTTCAAAACTTTTCTGTCCTATGTAACTGAACAAAAATAATTCTTCTTTAGAATAACAGATGAAATCGGGAAAAGCAAATTATAGCGCAATTTCTTTTGAAATAAACCTTTATGCCTACTTAAAAAAGGCAGAAATAAAGGGATTACCGGAAGAATGAGTGATGTTATTGAAAGAAAAAACACCTTCATCCGCGGAATCATAACATCCTCAATCTAAAAAAGTGCGAATCCAAAAGGTTTCGCACTTTTTCCATACCAATTACTTACTGAACTTTTTAAACACAAGGGTAGCGTTGTGGCCGCCGAACCCGAGCGAGTTGCTCAGGACAGCGCTCACGTCCTGTCTGCGGGCTTCGTTAGGTACGTAATCGAGATCGCAGTCCTCATCCGGTGTTTCAAGGTTCATCGTTGGCGGGATGATCCCTTCCTCGATCGCTTTAACCGAGAAGATCGCTTCAATGGCACCAGCAGCACCGAGCAGGTGTCCGGTCATGGACTTTGTTGAGCTGATCGCCAGGTTACGGGCGTGATCGCCGAAAACGGTCTTCACGGCAATCGTCTCGTACTTATCGTTATACTCTGTGCTTGTCCCGTGCGCGTTCATGTAGGTGATGTCCTCAGGCTTAAGACCAGCGTCCTCAATCGCCTGACGCATGGCACGGACGCCCCCTTCTCCCTCTGGTGCCGGAGCAGTCAGGTGATACGCGTCACCAGTGGCGCCGTATCCTACGATTTCAGCGTAAATACGGGCGCCGCGCTTCTCGGCACTTTCAAGAGATTCAAGAATGAGAATTCCCGCACCTTCACCCATCACAAAGCCGTCACGGTTTTTATCAAACGGGCGGCTCGCTGTTTTCGGATCCGGGTTCCGTGACATGGCCTGGGCACTCGTAAAGCCGGCGAATGACATTTCTGTAAGCGGCGCTTCTGCCCCGCCCGTAATCATCACATCAGCGTCTCCACGCTCGATTACTTTAAACGCGTCACCGATGGAGTTTGCACCGGAGGCACACGCCGTTACCGTACAGGAGTTAATGCCTTTTGCCCCAAGCTGAATGGAAACTTGTCCACTGGCCATATCAGGAATGAGCATTGGGACAAAAAACGGGCTTACTCGGCGATGTCCGCGCTTCTCATAAAGACGGAACTGCTTTTCGTACGTTTCCATTCCCCCGATACCCGAGCCGATCCAGACGCCGACACGGTCCGCATTGGACTCATCGATCGTCAAGTCGGCGTCTTTGACCGCCATATGTGCACCAGCTACAGCAAATTGCGTAAAGCGGTCCATTTTACGGGCATCTTTTTTATCCATAAAGCTGCCTGGGTCGAAGTCTTTGGCTTCACCTGCTACCTTTGTTGGAAAATTCGCTTCTTCATACCGGTTAAAAACATCAATTCCCGATTCACCGTTAATGAGCTTTGTCCATGTTTGTGCCAGATCATTTGCTAGAGGGTTAACGGTACCCATACCCGTTACCACGACTCTGTTCTTTTTCATGATAAAAGACTCCTTTCTCTGTGCCTGTTTTATGCTGTTTATTTACCCCATCGGATGGCCATAGAACCCCATACGAGGCCGGCGCCGAATCCGACTAAAACGACGATATCATCGTCTTTTATTTTACCATTATCAATGTCATGCATTAAAGATAGAGGAATAGATGCGGATGACGTGTTGCCGTAGCGGTCAACCGTCTTACTCATTTTCTCGATTGGAAGGTCAAGACGCTGACGGGAAGCTTCCATGATCCGGATGTTTGCCTGGTGAGGTACGAGGAAATCACAGTCGTCTTTAGTGAGTCCTGCTTTCTCCAGGGCGTTAATCGATGATTCACCCATTTGGCGAACAGCAAACTTAAATACTTCACGGCCGTTCATCATCAGATATTTTTCCTGTTTAATATGCGGCCAGCCACTGCCGTCGGAACCAAGTTCAAAAGAGAGAATCCCTCTATCCCCAGATGCCGGTGCTACAACTGCAGCTCCTGCACCGTCTCCGAAAAGAACGGCTGTGTTCCGGTCCTGCCAGTCGACGATTTTGGAGAGCTTCTCAACGCCTACCACCAGTACTTTTTCATAGGCACCGTTTTCAACGAACTGTTTCGCGGTAGCCAGTCCATACATAAACCCTGCGCAGGCAGCGCCGACATCCATTGCGGCTGCTTTTTTTGCCCCGAGCCGGTCCTGGATCATGGCTGAAACAGACGGAAAACGGTACTCCCCTGTTACGGTTGCTACGATAATCAGTTCAATATCTTCTGCTGCCACATCGGCTTTTTTTAATGCATCAACAGCTGAGAAATACGCCATATCAGACGTGTCCACATCATCTGAAGCGATGCGGCGCTCTTTAATCCCCGTGCGGGTTTGAATCCACTCATCTGACGTGTCTACCTTTTTCTCCAGTTCCTCATTGGTTACAACATGTTCCGGAACGTAGGAGCCTATACTCCAAATTCCTGCTCTCATCTCTATTCTCCTCCCTCTACGCGGGAAAAAAACATGAGCATGCCAAAGGTGGCGCCATGTTTTTTTGCAACCGGTGGTCTGTCCTTGGTGTTTCCACAATTTATACTTAATATTATGACCTAGTACTAAAAGAAATGCAATGATTTTAGGACAGTCCCCCATACCGTTTAGAAGCTGGATCATAGAATGACAGTGAGAATGTTTTTTCAAAGGAAGGTGATATCATGGCTCAGGAGGAACAGGAACGACCGGGACGGAACTTTTTTGATGACTTGATGTTTGGGGCCCGGCCTGAAGAAGAGGAACAGCCGGAAAACGAAGAAGTATCTGAGGAAACTGAGATGTCCGAAGCTCAGATGGAGCAGACGATGGCACAGATTGCGGCAATCATGGATACAGCAGAAAAACTAAAGCCCTACGCAAAACATCTGGCGCCGATTTGGGACGCGATCAAAAAGGTTGCCATCACCAAACCAAAGGACGATTGACTCATCCATCCCTTATCCCCCTGGAGAACCGCACTGCGGATCTCCTTACATAAAAAAACTCCGCCGGAAGCGGAGTTTTTCTTATTGGTAGGTGCTTCCGTAAAAGCTTCCCTGACCCGGGCCGTAACTCTGCCCGCCGAACTGATTGCCAAATTGCGGACCAAAGCTCGGGCCGAATTGGTTACCAAACTGCGGGCCGTAACTCGGGCCAAACTGCGGACCAAAGCCTGGACCGAACTGCGGGCCAAACCCCGGCTGGCAATAAGGCGGAACACAGCCTGGAGGGTACGGTGGTCTGTTCCAAGGTCCCAGTGCACCAACCAGCCCACCTAATGCAAGTCCTCCAAGAAACGGAATAAACGGGAAGTAACGCTCGTCATGACCAGGTCCCGGACCCGGTCCCGGCCGAGGTCCCCCTCTGTAGCCTCCCCCACGGTAATACGCAGGATATATCGTCATAAATGTAAGCCTCCTTAACCATTCGCCAGTACGCCCTCAAACGCGTCTGCTCCCTACCATCATATGAGGACAATACCCAAACGCGCCTGTCCCCCCAGCCTAGTTGTCACCCAGACAACAGCACCGACACGGGTCTGTCGCCGCACAATTTTGTGTGAGTGGGATTAGGGGGAAATAGGAAAACCCGGAACCTGATTGGGGTTCCGGGTTTATTATTATCAACCTGATGCAGATGCATTAGGCAGAAGTTCTGAAGTTACCATAATGGTTCGAACCCGTCGTTCATCGGACTCGTGTACTTTCAAATTCAGGTTTTCGTAGGTCAACTCATCTCCTTTATCAGGAATCCGCTGGAATTCCTCAGACAGCCAGCCTCCCAGTGTGTGATAAATCGTATCCGGGAGCTCCACTCCTGTGAACCGTGCAAAGTCATCCAACGGATAGTCGGCATGAAAAAGGTAGGTTGATGCATCCATCTGTTTAAACAGCTTTACATCATCGTCATGTTCATCGTAAATTTCCCCAACGAGCTCCTCGAGTATATCCTCAAGTGTAATGAGCCCGCTCGTCCCCCCGTATTCGTCGATTACGATGGCCATATGAATTTTTTCCTTTTGCAGCTGGGGCAGCAGAGCATGAATCTTCATCGATTCCACTACAAAGATCGGTTCCCGGACCAGCGCTCTTATATCAACTTCACCCCGAATGTAGGAGGTAAAGAAATCCCTCTCAGATAAAACACCAATGATGTTATCAATGTTCCCTTCATAAATCGGGATTCTGGAAAAACGTTCCCTGAAGAAAGTCTCTTTAATCACTTCGATATCCTCGGTCACATTTAACGCCGTCATATTCGTTCTCGGCTTAAACACTTCGGCTACAATAATGTCATTAAAATCAAACGAACGGTGAACCAGTTCTCGCTCATTCTCATCAATGACTCCTTCTTCTTCACTGATTTCCACCATCATTTTCAATTCTTCTTCCGTCACCGACGGGTGGGTGTCATTCTTTTCAATGAGTGAAGAAACACCTTTCTTTAACTGAAGAAACAACCAGTTGACCGGGTAAATAACCCTGATTAAAAGAAGCAGTACCCCTGAAATCTTTGAACTGAACGCCTCCGCATACTCTTTTGCAAAGGATTTCGGCAGGATCTCCCCAAAAATCAACACCAAAATGGTCACAACAAACGTACTGATAAACACGCCCAGACTCGGACCGAAAATCTGTACCGCCAACTGGGCAGAAATCGTCGCAGCAGCGATGTTTACAAGATTGTTTCCGACCAGGATGGTAGACAGGGCCTGGTCAAAGTGTTCGGTAATATAAAGAGCCTTTCCGGCCCCTTTATTACCATCGTCCTTCATCGTTTTTAACCGGATCCGGTTGGCACTTGAAAATGCCGTCTCTGCTGATGAGAAAAAAGCAGACAATAACAGCAGTAAAACTAAAAATAAAATTAGCAGCAGGGGAACATCTCCCAACGCCATCACTCTCCCTTTCGTTTAATTATATACTTTTCTGCGGAATGTCAATACAATATTTTCATTATTCCGACCACTCCTCTTTCCTAGTACCGGGCGGTTTGTGAATTGGTTCGCGAACCGCCTGGCAGCTGTACTAATCAGAATGTCGAGAATCCTGTGCGTTCCTGCAGGATATAGAGCATGTGCTTCAACCGGGAGCTGTCTTTGTATTTTTCCGAGTCGGCAGTAAAGTCTCCATCCTCATTCGACCAAAGCCGGTCAAAGTAAGCGGACACTTCTTTCATCAAAGGCGTGTCCGGCTTTCCAGACACTTTAAGATCGGTTTCGAGGTTAAAATCATCAATGTTCCGACGTGTAAAATTTGCAGCGCCACCGATGAGTGTGGTTCTTTCAGATGAATCAAACTTGAATAATTTTGTATGATACTGCTCTCCAGCGGGTGTATTATACCAGCGCACTTTTATTTTTCCCGAAGAACGCTCTTCCAGTTCATGGGCCACCACCTGGTTTGGAATGCCGGGTTTGGTTTTACCGAAAGCATGAATGTTCGGATCAAGAATAATCCGTATGTCAGTGCCACGTTCGGACGCATCAACGAGTGCGTGAATGAGCTCCCTGTCCGACAGGTAAAAGGCTGCGACAGTAATCGCGGATTCCGGTCCTGACGATGCGATCTCCTTCAGGAGGTGTTTTTCAATTTTACCCTCCGTAAGAACTTGAACTTCATACTTTCCTGTGGCATCGGACGATTTTGCAGCAAAGGTGTCTAGCATCTGGGCATCAAACCCGGACTCTTCCGCTGTTCTTTTTTCTGTATAAAGAAGGTCGTTAATGACGCTGCCTTTGACCACCAAGGCAAAGTTTGAATTGTAGGCGCCACGACCTTGAAAGTTCAGAGAAGTTACAAAGGCTTCTTTTTCGGTGAATATCAATTTGCGGTGGTTGCCTTTTAAATTCAGAGCCTTCAGATAAGATCGGGCGGTCACATCCGGGAGTTCGGCACTCATTACGTTCGGGATCCAACCCTGGTCCCCCGTGCCGAACCACTGGGCAAACGTTCGCCACATGCCGGAGTATGCAGGTGCAGGATCCCGCAGCTTCGTGTTATCAAAATAAACTGTATGTATGCCATGCTCCCTGAGCTTTTTAATGTGGGGAGATTCGTGGGAACTGTATGACCGGTTGATTTCATCGGTGATAAAAAGAATGTTAAGATTCTCACACTCGGTCTTTCTTTCAAGGAGAGCGTTTGTTACTTTTTTGGCCAGGGATGGGTAGTTTTGCGCCGGTTCTTCGTGGTCGTTAAATAAAAACATATCGATGACGATGAATTGTTCAGCTTCTTTAATCGATAAAAGCATCCGGTTGACAATCTCCTGATTGATGATGGTTTCTCCGTTTTTTTCGTAGGTGAGATCCTGTAGGAATTCAACTTCGGAAGTGCGGTGAACCGGTCCTTCATAGGAGAATCCTTCAGGGAGAGGCTTTGTATGTCCGTAGATGGAAACGGGCACGACGATGGCTGAAAATATAATAATAATTGCTGCGATGAGGCGTTTGACGTTCATGGTTTGGTCCCCTCCTTTTGCTTATATTATGAGGCAATTGGGAGGGTGTCATTCGGCTCGGAGGACAGAGAGTACGGGATTCGCCATTCTGGACCCAGCGGATTTATTTCCAAACGGATTAACTCTATTCGAAAACAGAGTTTATTCTGCCGAAAACTGTTATAGGAGGAGTCAACGCTTATTTACCTCTTGATTACAGGGAGATTCTACCGAAAATACGATTAATTCTGGTGAAAACAAATCTAATTCTGCCGAAAACAGAATTAATTCTTCTCTAATTTGAATTAATTCTGCCAAACACTTTTACAGCTCCCCTGCAGCGAAAAAAAAGATGCAAAGTACAAAAAAACCAGAAGAAGCAACCTCCCCGGTCACTCTCCTGGCATCGAATCTATTCCCCTGCCTGCTCCGCAAGGCTTTTCATCAGTTCTTCAAACGTTTCATCCACACGTTTTTTAAGCTTCGCTTCTTCTTCGTTTTTCGGCTCGCATTGCTGTAGCTCCTCATAGGTAGCAAGGAAGTCCTCCACGCTCTGGGTACCGATCTGGGCCATGGACAAGTGGACTAAAAACGTCACATTCGGCTTGTCTTCCTGGTGCAGAAGAGGCTTGAGTGGTTCGAGAAGTTCCTTTGCTTCCTGAAAGTCTTTCCGGTGAACCGCCTTATATCCGTTCACAACCCGGTCCGCCATTGATTTTAATGCTTTATTTGCTTCTGTCATTGAAAATCCTCTCCTTCACGTTTTCGTCTCCTAATCGTAAAGAAAGTCACAGCCGGATGCAAGTAAACCGGCCGTTCGGCAGCACATCCGAAAACTCCTTCCCAAAACCCCCATATACACAATTGTTCGGGGGACAGACCCCCACCACTGTGCAGTGAAAAAGCGGCCGCACAATGCGGCCGCTTTTTGTCAAATAGATAAATACGGTGTATTAAAGTGGTCCCATTTTTCTCTTTTCCCGTTCAGCATCCTAAACAGGAGGGCAATCTGCCCGCGGTGATAGCTTTCGTGATCGATGAGGTGGTAAAGAACCCATTCAGGCGAGCACAAGGTATCTTTTCCATTCAGGTTTACCTGGAGCGAGGCACGCTTGAACTCCATGTCGCTCATGGTCATGTAGTGTTCCCGGGTCATTTTTCTAACTTCACCGAGTCGGGCAAGAAACCACGACTTCTCCAGACCCGTTGGTGCTTCGATTTCCTGCTTTTCGATAAAGTGAAACCGTTCTTTTTCCTCTGCGGAAAGCTCGCTTTGCTGAAGCCCGATACGGTTCCACCAAAGTTCAACCTGAGCTAAGTGAAGCAGGTACCCGGCTGGTGTAGGCAGCTCCTGAGAGTGAAAATACAGATCAGAGTCGTCCACCTGGTCAATCATTTCCAACAGTTTCTCCCGCGTTTCAATGAGCCCGTTTAGTAAATACAAAGAATCCCGGGTCGGACCTTGTGATAATGTTTTCTTTTCCATGATTTTCACCTCTGTTTTATAGTTAATAGAATCAAGCGATCAAGGGTCGATGCAGCCGCTCTTCCCCCGCTATAGAAAAAAGCAGATGCATCCACATCCGCTTTTTTCTCTTACTCTTTATCTTCTACCTCGAAAGGCAGTTTTCCTGTCTCTGTGTAAATTTCAACGTATTCAGTCAGCCAGTCCTTCACGTCACGGGGCACATCTGCGGAAAATTCACCCATGGCGATGACCCCTTCCATGAAATCGTAATACCGGTTTCCGCTTTCCAGGTCGCCGGTGTTAAACTGCGAGGCGACAGTCTCATAGAGGGTGTCCACACGCTGAACGGTGCTTGTGAGAACCGTTGACTCCCCAAGATCGAGCTGATCGGCAATGTAGCCGATCGCATAGGCATCGTCTGCTTTAACCTGTTCGATCACCGCCACATGATAGCCGTCCCCCGCCGGGTAGTACACATCAACGTTGTCTGCACGCATCGTTTCATAAATATCCAATGCTCCCTCCACATCGATCCAGCTTTCTACAAAACCCACGTGAACGTCCACATCGGATCGTTCGAATCTGGCACCGTCTTCAAATCCTTCCACCTCCGGCTGCCAGTCAAAGGCGCCAATCACACCAACTGCGTTTGTTTCTGACATCCGGCTGGCGAGCATTCCAGCAAAAAAACCCATGGAATAGCCCTGGAAATGTAGGCTGGTCACATTTTCACCTGCCACTTCCCCGTTGAAACTCACGAAATGAATATCCGGATAATCATCCTTCAGCTCCATAAAAGCATCGGCGTAAATGTTGCCGTGACCGAAGATCAAGTTGACGCCTCCTGCGTCAAACTCTTTTACTGCATTATGTATTGCTTCTTTACTCCGAATGTTCTCTTCGTACAGGACATCCACTTCCATAGACGAATGAATAGCAAGGATTCCCTGATACCCTTTTGAATTCCACCCTTGGTCATCCATTGTATAGGGCAGGAGAAGTCCCGCTTTGTGCAGCCCGCCATTTTCAGCTGAAATTACACAGCCACTCAGAAAAACGGATAATAAAAGGATAAAAAGCACTGGCAGTCGGTTCATCTGTTTGTTCACTCCTCTGATCACTCAAGCACCACACGCCTTGCATGCTATATGATATAGGTATAAATAACTAATATCTATATAAAAGTTCGACAGCACGGTTCCCCTTTCCTTTTACCTATATTACAAATTTCTTACATTCTATTAACGTTTCGGTGAAAAGCCCATTCAAAAATTCCCCCGAGAACGAGAGCAATAACAGCGGCAAGTCCCTGTCCAAGCCCTAGAGGCCCGGTTAAAACAAAAAAACAGACCAGTGCCACACCGGCAAAAATTGCGATTCCTGTTAATAACTGTTTCAACTTATTTCGACTCCTTTGTAACCCTTGTCCTATTTTGGAAAAGAGAGGATGACGTCATCCTCAATATCATCGCAAAACTCCTCCGCTATCGCAAGCCATTATTTTACAGTCCCTCTTTTTCATTGAAGAGACGCTCCATCCACTCAATCTGAAGCTTCACACCCTCTGCCGGGGTAATACCCTCAACGGTAACCACCGTCACGCCTTCCCCAACCGTTCGTTCTGCTGCAGTGACATTCAAGAGCTTCCCTGCCCCCTTGAGATGCTCGAACGTATCCAGGACGGTGGTGAGACCGGTCTTCCATGTTTCAGATCCCGGGCTCGAAAGAAGAATCGGTCCATCCTCCGCATTCTCCATTTTCTCGAACACATCAGACGCAGCATCTCCTGCGTATAAAAGATCCACCGCTTCTTTTTCCGCAGCAAGGGTCAGGCGGGAAAACTCTGCGTCTTTACCTTCCAAAGCGGTACGGATCAGACTTGAATAGACCATCGTTTCAGGCTGAAACGGGCCGTAAAGGGCTGGCAGGCGGATGTCGCCGTCCTTATCTGCGGAGGTCACGCGGATCCCGTCACATCTCGCCTCCCGTTCGTAGGCGTTCACAATGACCTGGTTTTCGTCTTGTTCATCAGGCTCTGATCTGAGGGTAAAAAGACTGTTTCGTGCAAACAGGTCTCTCATTATTTCCTGTTCCTCATTAAGGTCTTTGTTGTCCACAGCGGTGACTTCAATACCGCGGTTCATGGCTTCCTCGCACAGATGGTAGCCGAAAAAATCAAGGGCGTTCACAATGGTCACTCGTTTCATGGGAATGCTCCTTTTTTAAAGTGTTGTTGAAATAACTTTTAGTTAGAGCCACTGCTTCACATCACTTCTTGAAAACACGAGTATTCTGTTATCCACCTCCACAATAGTGACTTTCATTAAAAATAACTGAATTCGCTATTCTGTCATTTTAATAAGGAGCCATAACCTTTCATTGAAAATTAGCTTCTTTTGAGATATCAGAGGATAAAGGTAATAAAAAGACCTTTGCCTATTTTCGAGCGTCATGTTGGAAATAAATTAGTGTCTAATTTCATACAAAGTGTTGCTTTAGCTGAAAAATGTAATGACTCCGAAGTGCCTGAGACTCCTGTGGCAGGTGGAGCTAGGGAAGTCCCGCAGGGCATAGCCCGAGGAGGCTTGCCAGCACCGCCACGGAAAGCGAATGGTACGTAGTGTTCATCTGCATTTCTGTCCTTTATAGGAGGTGCAAATAACACTTTATTAAAAGAATAATCACAGGGCTGGCAACAAACGATAGTAAAAAACACGGAGGAGCGAATGTGATGACGCTACATACAGGCAGTCTTTACTGGCCCACAACCCATAAGCACACGGCTGTTTACCCGAAGCTCACGGGAGATGCGGAGTGCGATGTGCTCATTATCGGGGGCGGGGAGGCCGGGGCACTGATGGCCTACACCCTCTCAGAGCACCGGGTGAGTACGATTCTTGTGGAAAAAAACACGATTGCAGGCGGCTCGGCGTCTGCCAACACCGGGCTGATTCAATTCTCCAATGATAAGATGCTAACGGATCTGGCGAAAAAGATCGGTGAAAAAGCAGCGGTTCAATTTTACAAACGCTGCCTCAAAGCCACCGACGACCTCGAAGTGATTACGAAGCGCCTTACTTACAAATCGGACTATAAACGGAGGAAGAGTCTTTTCTACGCAAGCAGTAAAGGTGATGAAAAGAAGCTCAGGAAAGAATATGACATGCTGAAAAAGCATGGTTTCCCCGTAAGCCTTCTCGAGCCTCATGAGATCCGTTCTCTTTTCCCGTTCGAAAAAGAAATAGCAATTATATCGGACCTGGACGCAGAACTGAACCCATATAAACTAGCCGTGTCACTGGTTCAGGAAGCGAGCAGAAACGGAGTCCAGGTTTATGAAAACACCGAAGTGCTCGGTCACGAGTTTTCTGACGGAGGCGGCCGCTTCAGGACAACTAAGGGAACAATCCGGGCAAAAAAAGTCGTCTACGCTACCGGTTACGAAACGGCTGAATTCACAACGATTAAAAAGGCGGTTTTAAACCGGAGCTACGCCATTACTACACACCCTGTAAAGGATTTAAACATGTGGTACGACCGGGCGCTCATCTGGGAAACAGCGCAGCCTTATCTTTATATGCGTACCACGCCCGACAACAGGATCATCGCAGGGGGCCTGGATGTTTCAGCCTCCGAACCTGAGTCCGATCCGGATAAAGTGAAGGGCAAAGGATGGGAACTGCTTTCCCTGGTACAGGAACATTTCCCGATCCGGGACCTTGCCGTGGCCCATGAGTGGAGTGCCACATTCGGTGAATCAAAGGATGGCCTCCCCTTTATAGGCCGGCATCCGAAGCACGAAAACGTCTATTTTCTCCTCGGTTACGGGGGGAACGGCACGGTTTACTGCACGATAGGCGCCGAAATCATTAAGGATTTGATTTTATACGGGTACAGTCACGACGCCCCCCTTGTGGCCCTGGACCGGTAAACAGGCCTGTCAGCTACATTTTGGTGAGCTGTTCGTGGCTGGCGAGAAACCTTTTTACAGGACCCACAAAATCAGGCCATAATTTTCCCGGTAAAAAAACGGTCAGTTCTACAGGTGCCCCCCGTTCTTTTCTTCCTTCTTCAAAAGGGCGGCTGTGCTGTTCCAGTGGAAATGTACTCTGGAAAACGCAATGAAAAATCCGGACCATCGTTTCCGGACACGTCTTTGCCCAGAGAGAGGACGGCAGAGCGATCGCCTTTTCGATCGTTTCTTCGTCTTCTCCATAAGCGCCCTTCAGCTCTTTCATAAAGCGCTTGTAAAAGAACAGGTTGCTCTTTTCGTGACGACGGTAGGCTTCAAGATCAAGGCATGGATTATAAAGAACTACGGAGCGGAGCAGGTCGGGCTGCTGCACAAGCATCCTCAGGGCAATGAGCGCTCCCATTCCTTCTGCAAATACATGGATTTTTCCGTTTAAAATCTCGGTTTTCAATGCATGCTTAATCGTTCTCATCGTCAGACGGTACGCTTCATCGTTTCCCCAGTGTTTTCCGTACTGGTTGGAATACACAAGCGTGTATCCTTCCTCTTTGAGTGCGTCAATAAAGCGCCTGCGGTCCGGATGCTGATGCCACAGACTCGTTTTATTTTCCACATAATGATTGGCGTCACCTAATATCAAAACGAGAAACCCGTTTGGCTTCTCAGGCAAATGAACGACTGCTTCTTCTCCCTCCAGTTGAAAATACCTTTCTGTTACTGCCATGACCATCCCTCACTCAACGTAAACGTTCGATTTGTGTAACTTAATACGCGCTTCGGGGAAAGGTGATCAGGTAAAACGTGATGAAGAACAATATTTCCGTTCTTGCTCAAACAAATTCCCCGTGCTGCCATTTAGAGAAACACACTTACACTTATCCTATTCAGCGGGATAAAAAACGGCTGGGTTATGTGCCCAGCCGTTTCAAAAGTGGGTAAGCAAGATACCGTAACTTAGTTTATTACTGGAAGAGAGTTGAAATGACACAGACAAATCAGAAAAGAAGGAAAATCGATTGTCTATTAGGGGTTTTGAAAGGGATCCGGACTCTTATCTTAAAAGAGGCGATCATTGCAAAAGGGCGGCCCATAAGGTATCATGCCACCTTATGAACCGCCCTTTTCTTATATTTTCCCGTTCAAGGCTTTCGCTGGTACGTCCATTTCCGGTCCTTGTTTGCTGTTGCCGGAAACTCATCTCCCGCCTCCATGTGCAGTTTGCGGGGATTTTTCACCATGCTTCCCGTTTCACCGATTTCAACATAAAAGCCGTTGTTCGGCGCCTTATCACCCGGGTTAAATTGACGTCGCTGACCCACGCGCGTTCCCTCCTCCTTCGTGATGGTATTAGGTTTCTCTTTAGAGGAGGATTTTATGAGCAGGCAATCATCCTTGTTTCTTGTTTGAAGGAATGGGGGGTTGTTTAACGGATAGCATCGGTTATTCTACAGTTATATGATTCTTTTTTACACTTCATCGCTGTTATTTAACGGTTAGGTCTCTCTTTTCTACGGTTAGCCCCTCCCCGCAAAAAAAACCGGGGATCCGCTCCCCGGTCTCAATCTACTGCTTCTCGCCAGTCTCGTGAAGATATTCGATCTCACCGTTGTCTTCATTCAGCTGAACGCTCAGGTCTTTGTCGTCAAAGTACCACTCGTCCTTTTTCTCCACATAAAACGTTACGTGATTAACTTCTTTTGTGACAGCCGGATCTTCCGGATCTTTTTTTGCCATAGCCAGAGAAAAGCTGCTCTGGAAGTTTCCGCATCCGCCGTAGCGAACGTAAAACTGCACGGCCTCGCCGCTTTCAAGATCCAATTCGTCCTTAAACCAATCAAATGCTTTATCTGAAATATCAAGTTTCATGTTAAAATCCCTCCAACATTTACGGGTATGAGATCCTTTTCCCTTGTTCATCATCTCACTAAACCATATTAACCTCTACCCCGCCGGGAACACAACCAAAAGACTACCCATTAGTCTGCTCTCTCTTCTTGTCAATACTCGGAGCGCACAATTTTTTGTAAAATTTCACGTAAAACAAAAATGCAATAACCAGCACTACGACGGCAACACATATAAGAAACATGACACTCTGCCAGAGAAGCACCGGTGAATCCATAAACACAACCGAGCGGAACCCGAGGACCGAGTACGTCATAGGAAGCCACCCGTGTATGGTCTGAAGGGGAGAAGCCAAAAGTTCCACAGGAAATGTACCGCCGCTTCCACCGAGCTGCAAAATGAGCAGAATAATAGCTACAAAACGCCCGGGGTTATCGAGCACTCCTACCAGCATAAAGATCATACTCATAAAGACTAAGCTCACCAAATACGTAAAGGCCACAAACGCCCCGGGAGACGAGACATCCAGATCGAGCCCGATCAAAATAAAGGCGAGGAGAATCGTCACCTGCACAAACCCGACAATCATCACCACCCCGAATTTCCCTGCAAACCACTCCCTCCCATCAGCGTGGGGGCCAAGGTGCTCCCGAAACGGATAAATGATCGACAAAGTCAGGGCCCCTACATACAGCCCTATGGACAGGAAATAAGGAGTAAGCCCCTCCCCGTAGGAATACTCACTTTCTGATTCTGTACTGAGGGATTCGATTGGAGAAGACAGCATCAATTCGTGCTGGCGGCCGGGGTCCAGTTCATTTGTATAATCACTTATCTCCGCCACACTCCCGTGCAACTCATTACTTCCCTCCACAAGTTCTCCCAGACCTTCCACCAAATCACCATTCGCAGCAGCGGCATCATTCAGATTTCCGGCAATGGAACCGGCCCCGTCATTCACACGTACAGCCCCATCACGTAATTCGCTCAGGCCCGCTGTGACATCCGGGGACCGCTCCACGGCAGTTCCGTAGGCTTCTTCAAGAGACCCAAGTCCTTCGTTCACCTCTGCAAGAGCCGCTCTGAGGTCCTCTTCCCCCTCGTTTGCATCGACCTGTTTCTCCACACTCCCCACAGCACGGAGGGCTTCTTCAAAGGTTTCAACCGCCTGCTCCACCTCGTCAAGCACACGGGTTACATTCCCTGCATCCACCGCAGCACCTTCGATCAGGTCATAGGCAACCCCTGCCTCGGCTAAAAATGAAGCGGCCAATTCTTCCGCCTGATCCACGTTCCCGCGAAAGGCATCCAGTTCCTCATTCACTTCCTTCATACGCTTCTGGAGACTGCTTTGGTACGAAGGAACCTCATCAAAGCTCACAAGGCCTCTTTCATACCAGGATACAACCTCATCATTCTTTGACCACTCAGGCCACTGTTCGTCCAGGTAAGCGGGAGTTCTTCATAATGAATTTCAAGCTCTTCCATTGCCGCAACAGGTTCACCAAGAATCTCTTCCACATCAGCGAACCTTTCCTCCAGCCGGTCAGCAAAAGTCCGGGCATAATCATAGCTTTCTGTCAGCTCTTCGCCGCGCTTCCCTGCCTCACTGACAATCGTATCAAGTTCTTCTTTTGAGTCTGATACCTGTTGTTCAATCTCTTGAAGCCGCTCCCTTCCACTGTCAATGGAGTCACTCACTTCTCTTACGGACTCCTCAAGTTCAGCAGCCTCGTCAAACCGGTCCTCCAGTTGACGGGCGGCTTCATCATATCGCCCGTCCTCAAGCAGCGCTTCAATTTCTTCCGTCGTATTTCGCACCTTAAAAAAACAGTCTTTCGCTCCGGCAATTTCTTCGGAGTCCTCAAGGGTTTTTATGAAGGACTGCCATTCTTTTTCAAGAGTGATCACACCGTCTTTCAAATCTGAAGTGCCTCCCGACAGGGTTTTTGCACCTTCTTCTATTCTGTTGATGGCGTCATACAGGCTCTCTCCCCCTTCAAGGGCACCCTGGTTTCCGTTATTTATCTTTTCAGTCCCTTCCTCCAGCTCATTGACGATTTTCGTAAATGAACTGAACGAATCGTTCGCTACTTCAATATAGGCGAGTGTCAAGGCTTCAGCCAGTTCATTCTCCATGGATTCGATGGCTGTACCCGCAATCTGTGAGCTTACGTAGTTATAATCCTCATTCACCTCATAGTAGAGCGTTCCTTTAACCGGTTCTGAATCAATAACGCTTGCTACATCTTCTGAAAAAGTCTCGGGTATGAGGACATAAAAATAGAAATCAAAGTTTTTCATTCCTTCTCTTGCGGTTTCGTTATCTACAAAGTGAAAGTTCAATGCCGGGTCGTTCTGAAGGTTTTCAATGAAATCATCTCCAGCCCGGAACTCTATTCCATCTACCATAGTCCCGGTATCTTCGTTCACGACTGCAACCGGCAGCTCTTCTATCTGACCGTACGGATCCCAGAACGACCAGATCAGCACGCCTCCGTATAGCAAAGGCATGAGCATGATCCCGATAAGAGCAATAAGCAGTTTTTTTCGTTGAAGTATCCCTTGAAGCTCGTGCTTTAAACCATTCATCACCCATCCTCCTTTTTGACCATGATGTTCATATAGTCATTTTTGAGTTGTTTAAAAATGACCATTTTATTCAAATAGTCATTTAGAATTCAAAAAAAAGAGACGCGTTTACATCTCTTTGTTATGGACCAAGGCGTACATAAAGTGCTGATCAAGAATGTGTGCGATCGCCTGTTTTCCTAGAGATCCGTATTTTTCTTCGTAATCAAATACAAGTGCCATGTATTGTTTATAAAGCAAAAACGCGGCTATTCTCGAGTTTGAAGTATATATTTTCTTTTGTTCAACTGCCGAAACAAGCTGTTTTTCCAGGCAGGCAATTATCGCATCTTCTACTTTGTCCATTGCACGCTTGGAATGTTCGGTTCCAAACATCCTCACTTCGTACGTCAGCTTCATCATCACCTGATGCTCTTTCCTAAACTCCAAAAGTTCATACAGTGCTGAGTGGAGGTTCTCTGAAACAGACTTCTCCGGCAGAATACAGTTAAAAAAGATGTGCTCCATTTCCGCTATAATTTGCTGCAGAACCGCATCAAACAGCGCTTCTTTATTCTTAAACGTAGTATAAATCGTTCCTTTTCCAATACCGGCCAAAGCCGCAACCTTATCCATCGTCGTCCCCTTAAAACCGTACATGGAAAAAGCAGAAGCAGCTCCTTCAAGAACGAGCTGTCGTTTATTTTCTAGCATGGCAGTGTTCCTTTCTCATGACCAAATATGAAAATGACCAAATTTCTCACTTGGTCATTTTGTTCTGTTTTAAGTTTACGATGTTTCAGCTAAAAAATCAACCGCCGCTCACAGGAGGAATAAACGCAACGGTATCACCCGCGTTCACCTTCTCATCGGCCTCGGCGTACTCTTCATTCACAGCCGGCATGGCGCGGTCGATCCGCCGGAGTCCTGGATACTCTGCCACGAGACGTTCCCGGACATCGGCCACAGTAACATCTGCCATATCAAGCTCGATCTTCCTTTTTCCTGCAGCGTCCTCAAGCTCTGCAAACAACAATACTTTAATCACGATAAATTCTCCTTCCCAGGTTTACCAGCAGGATACGCTTTCGTTTCACGCTGATCACCGATCCACTCGGTTCCGTCTTCCCAATGTTCCTTTTTCCAGATCGGCACAATCTCTTTAATGCGCTCAATCGCATAGCGGCACGCTTCAAACGAATCTGCACGGTGCGGCGTGGAAACCGCGATGACGACGGCGATATCACTGATGCCGAGCTCTCCGGTCCGATGTGAAATCGCAACCCGGGCATCAGGAAACCGACTGGTGATCTCGTCTCCGATCTGAGCCAGCTTCTTCTCCGCCATGGGTACATACGCATCGTATTTCAAATAGATGGTGCGCTTCCCCTTGGTCATTTCGCGAACAGTCCCGATGAAGGTATTTATTGCACCGGCGTTTCTGTCTTCCACCAGACTGATTACCTCTGTCACATCCAAAGGCCGATCGGTAATGCTATAGCGCTGCAAGGTCATCTGTATCATCTCCAAAAAGGATTTTCGTGAGGGCTTTTACGGTATCTTCCATGGGGTGAGTGTTCAGCGCTTCGAAACTCCCGCTGGCGAAATAATCCTCGTCTTGTTTTTCCCGGCAGATCACGGCCTTCACGTTTGTGCTCTTAGTCACGAGTCCGCGGTCACTCTCGTTTTGGACGATCACGGCCTTGGGGTACGCTTCACGTTTGTATCCTTCGATCAAAATGACGTCCGGACCCGTCCGGGCAATCAGATCAATCATCTCTTTGAGGGGCGGCGGTTCTGTGCCGATCCACTGGAATTCCCCTGGGGATATGGCCACCGTACTCGCTGCCCCGGCCTCCCGGAGCCGCCCGCTGTCTTTTTCCCGGTCACCTCTTATAAGTGCACCGCCGTGCCCGTGATGCTTGATCACGCTTACCTTCACTCCCCGGTCGCTGAGGTGGCGGACCCAGTGAGTGAGCAACGTCGTTTTCCCGCTTCCGGAATACCCTGTCACCTGAAATATCCGCATCATTCAGTCCTTCTTCGGGAGCACAAGACTCTGAGCGGAGCGCGGCCCGTCAACGAGCAACACATCCACCTGATCCCCTGCCTCAAAGCCGCGGCTTCCCCCGGGCAGAACCGTAAAGCACGACGTATGGGCAAGAGACGTCACCGTAGACGATTTATCAAAGCCCACCGGACCCGTCGTAAGTGTTCCGTCCCCTTTGTAGCCGATCTCACTCCGGATAAAGCGGGTAAACGGATTCGCCTTCGGAAAGTCCTTCGTAAGGGTTGCTTTCGTCTGGGTTAAATACGGCGTCTTTGAGCCCAGGAACATCGAAATCGCCGGGCGGGTGTATAACTCGAAGCCAACAAAGCACGCACTCGGGTTGCCCGACAGCCCGAAGAGAAGCTTACCGTCAAGTTCAGCCACCGTTGTCACGCTGCCGGGGCGCTGGGCAATCTTGTTGAACAGCACCGTCGCACCGAGCTTCTCGTAAATCGCCGGAAGAAAATCAAAGTCCCCGACACTCACGCCTCCTGTGGTAATGAGCATGTCTACGTTTTCGACAGAACTTTTTATGGCCTTGTAGCACGCGTCAAAATCATCAGCCAGCTTCCCGTAGTATTGGCCCGATGCACCTGCGTTTTCCACCTGGGACGCAACCATATAGGCGTTGCTGTTGCGGATTTTCCCCGGTTCCATCGGCTCGTTCACTTCAAGGAGTTCTGTTCCTGTGGCAAAAATACCGACCTTTGGCTTTTTCGTAACGGGGACGGTGGCGTAGCCGAATGTGGCCAGGACCGCTTTAACGCCGGGGGTGATCAGCGTCCCCTCTTGCATCAGAGCGTCCCCTTTTTTCGTTTCTTCTCCTTTAAAGGAAACAAAGTCGCCTATTTTAAACGAGCGTTTCACTTCTATGTACGTTTTTCCGTCTTTTATAACTTCGTTTGTGAGCTCAAACATGCAGATAGCGTCGCACCCCTCGGGCATCATCGTCCCTGTCATGACCCGGACCGCCTGACCCGGCTTTGTAACGGGCTTTGCCACGTGTCCGGCTCCCACCGTTTCCATCACTTCCAAGTAAACCGGCGTTTCGCTGGTGGCGTTTTTCGTATCCTCACTCTGGACTGCAAATCCGTCAAGGGGAGAGCGGTCAAAAGGGGGAATATCGTGGTCGGCGTAGACCGCCTCTGCAAGGGTGCGGCCGTCCGCTTGGGTAATTGGGACCCATTCTTTCTGTGTTCCCCGTTTGGCAGCGTCCATCACCCGCTTTTGAGCTTCCGGCACCGAAATCGGTGTTCTCTTATCGATCATCTGCTTCACACCTTTCACGTTTGGTTGATGGTTTAAGTGTAGCAAGGAATGGGGTTTAGCGCCATCTTGATTAAATGGTACTTCACAAGGAAAAGAAATCTTTTTTTTGTTGTATTAAATGAATTTCTCCTCCTGATCTGAGATCTTGATTTCTGGCTCTTGAACTCCCTTTCCGCTGGCAGTTCGGGAGCTTCCTCAGTATGCTGCTTCTTCCTCTGCCAGCCAGGCTACGAAACATATGCGTCGAAGCAACTCGAAGCTTATTCATGAAGCACTGCTCGTACTTGACCGGGTTTCCCCGGAACACGCTCTTCCCGCAGGAGTGTCGCCCATTCGCTCCAACTAACATTTATAATTCAACATATCACTTCAGCAAAACTTTAATATAATTGTAAAGATTATTTACTAAGATAATCTGGTGTAGTCTAAACACCAGAGACTCCCAATTTAATAACGAGCATTTGTCTCACCAGCTTCGACTCAGAACACATAAAATCTTCAGATGATCGGGAAAGAAGCACGCTCCTGCACAACTTGCTAAAAGTCGTGGAAATAAACAACGATAAAATAATGAACGTTAACACAACTTTACCAAAAAGTTAATCAAGCAGCCGAAATATCCGAGACTCGTACGGGAGTGGGAGTCAGGGTGAGACCCCGCAGAGCGAAGTTCGCGGAGGCCCATCGACGCCCCCGCGGAAAGCGAAGGGTGTGGAGGCTGCTGTTTCTAAACACTAAACATACGTGAACCTCAATAAAACTTTGAGATTAAAGTGAATCAAAAAGAGCGAAGCCCGGGGGCCTCACTCTTATCGCTGTATATACTTAAGGTCTTCTATTAATGAATCGAGCTCAAAGTTCTGCTCGCCGTTGTATAAGCGAATCACATCGCCGTTTTCGTCAAAAAGGAAGAAACGGGTCGGGTGTACGATGTCGTTTTCAACCGGCTGGATCCTGGTGAAAAGGGCCGGGGCAAGGTCCTCATTTAAAAACGACTCCTCATAACCGGTCAATAGCTGCCAGTTGTCAAAGTGGGCACCGTAGGATTCGGCATACGTCTCGAGACGCTCTGGTGTATCAAAGTCCGGATCTACCGTAAATGATACGATATTGACTCCTTCAATCCCCTCTTCGTCCATCGCTTCCTGAACCTGCACCATATTCGGTGTCATCGTCATACAGACGGTCGGGCACCGGGTGAAAATCGTTTTAACCAATGTGAGTGATCCTTCCAGGTCTTCATTTGTTACTGTCTCCCCGTTTTGATTCACGGCTTCAAATTCCGGCATTCTCCATTGGTGTTCTTCTTCTCTCTCCACTTCTGTAAGGTCAACGATTGAATCTGTTTCAGAAGCAGGGTCAGAGTAGAGGAAACTGCAGCCGGCAAGCACGGCGAGTGATACGAGTGAAGCCAGAAAAACAAGCTGTTTCATTATAAGCGTCCTCTCTTTCTTTTCCGCTTAATGGGTTTGCACCACTTCATATTCCTTTAATTCTTCTTTGGCGTTATCGGTTTTATCACGGTTCATCCACTGTTTAAAGATCGTCCCGATGGCTACACCATACACAAGCTCCTGAACCACCTTCATAATCGCTCCTCCGAGCTGCTGATCGTGAAGGGGACGAAGCGGCGGCAGGGCACTGCTTCCTGCAAACAGTTCATATGGTATATCTGTGCCAGCCGGCAGACAGAAGGCCATGGCAGTTGCCCAGGTTGACGCATCCGTGTACGTTTCATAAAGCGGTGCGCCGGCAAAGATGATCAGGGCACAGGCAGGCGTAATCAAAACGCCATTTCCAAACATATATCCGATTTTTTTCAGCTCGGAAAGCTCGTAGCGGGTTTGAATCCGCGGAACGAGGTGCCACCACATGACACCCGCAGCAAAAAGCATACCCAGCTGATAAATGTTATGAGCGCCTTCGTTCGTTAATAACCGGTCAAAAGTAAACGGCAAGTGATAAATGGAAAACATAGCGTTGAATAAAAGAAGCCCGATAATCGGGTTTCCAAAAACACGAAAAATCCGTTGAACGGCTTTTATTTTTGCAACAGGCTTAAACACCCAGCTTGGAATACCAAGGAGGATAAACGGAGGTGCTATGAGATACACAATTGCCATACTGAGCATATGCATACTGAGCATCATGTGGCCAAGTACGTACAAGGGCCCCCCAAATCCGAAATAAACAGCGATCAGGCCGATGTGAAAGTAGACTTTCCGGCGGGTCGAAACAGGCTCTGCACCTTCAAATTTATGTCGAAGTGGTCCGGTGACCCAGAAATACAATGCTGAAAAAACGAGCAGCACAACAATCAGTTCAGGAGTCCATATGCTCCATGCAGGAAAACTTGACAGATAGGTTTCAATAAACTGACCCAAAGTGCCTCACTCCTTTACAAAAGATTTAACTTTATCGAACAAAACTTATGGTATACTGAAAATCAAAATTAATCATACAAACTCCTCTAATTCTAACAGAATCAGAGGCTGTATAGTATAGTTATAACACGTTTTCACATAATCGCCTAACTTATCCTTTAACCACCGCTGACAGGTTTTTCCTTGCTCAGTGATTAGGTAACAGTACCCTAAAAAGGAGGCACTTTACAATGGATACACATCTGATTGCCGTTGACCTTGACGGCACGCTCCTCACCGACAATAAAACCATTTCACTCAGAAACAGGGCAGCTCTCGCCAAAGCCCGTGAACTTGGCCATAAAGTGATCATCGCAACGGGAAGACCGTACCGGGCCAGCGGACAGTATTATCATGAACTGTTTCTGGATACACCGATTGTAAACTTTAACGGCGCCCTTGTTCATCACCCGAAAGACCGTCATTTCGATGTTTCCCACCAGCCAATGGATAAGAAAACAGCAAAGACCATCATCGAGACGTGCGAAGCGTTCCGTGTAAAAAACATGATGGTTGAAGTGATGGATGATTTTTACCTCCGGCATTTAAACCGCGGGTTTGCTGAAGCTTTTACCCTCGGCAACACTCCGGCTGATTACGGAAAGCTTGAGAAGCTGCTCCATCACGATCCCACTTCCATCCTGGTTCACCCTGAAGAAGATCACGCCGATGAACTTACAACTCTTCTCCGGTCCTCTCACGCTGAGGTAACAGAACAGCGGAACTGGGGTTCACCTTGGAACGTGATTGAAATTACAAAAGGCGGCGTAAACAAAGCCGTCGGTGTGCAAAAAGTCGCCTCTCACCTGGGTATTCCCCGGGAACGAATTATTGCATTCGGTGATGAAGACAATGACCTTGAAATGCTTGATTATGTAGGAACAGGCGTAGCCATGAGTAACGCTATTGACCAACTCAAATCCGTCGCAAATGAGATCACGTACACTAATGAAGAAGACGGGATCGCCCGCTTTCTTGAAGAGCGTCTTCGTTTCAGTGCTGTTAAAGAAGCACGCTGAGGAGCGGGGTCAGACCCCGGGAAATTATTTCCGACTTTTCAAGCCGGCATAGGAAAACCACCAGCACACGGCTGGTGGTTTCTTGTATGGTTACTGTTCGTTTTGAACAAGGTGAAACCCGATCGACTGCAGGGCGGATTCCATAGTAGAGTAGGTCTTTGTACTTCCAAACAACGACCGGCTGTTTGTTACTTCTTCTCTTGCCATTTCTCCCGACACACCTGTGAGCAGCGTTTTTACTCCCATCACTCTCAGGGCGTCCAGCAGTTTCCCCAGTGATACCGGGAAATGGCTGTCCACGATAATCAGCCCTGTCACATCGACAATGAAAAAGCCCACCTTATTTTCCACGCAATGGTTCAGTACGGCCTCCATTAACCGGGCCGATCTCCTGTCGTCCAGTATTCCCTGAAGCGGGAGAACAGACACTCCTTTTGTAAGAGGAACAATCGGCACCGTCAAATAACTCATGGAATTTTTCACATCATCAAGCTCAATTAAATAGGTGAGCACTTCAGCCATAGAGTTCAGGTAGCGGGCGTCATCATCTGTGAAATTAGTCTCCTCTTTATTCATCACACAGAGGGTCCCGAATATCTCACCCTCACTGTTTTTGAGACTCACTCCGAGAAATCCTTTCAGCTTAAGCTGGCCGGTGACCTCAAGCTTGCTTGTAATCTCATGCTTCATAAGGTTTGGTGTAGTCAGCTGGCTTTCCTCACTTGTAATGATAAGCCGGCAGTAAGTTCCACCATACTCTACTTCATATCCTTCTGGAATAATCTCTTCTTCCTTATTAAATGACCGCAGTACCTTAATAGCCGTTGGCCCTTTGTTTGTCACATAAGCAGTATCCACATTCAGATGATCTCCAATTGCTTTTAGAATTGGATAGGATGCGGATTTCAATGAAGGAAATTCCGATGATTGCACATTAAAACTCGTAACCATAATCTTCCCCTTCCCCGGGTTATGTACATTCTCTATGTAAAAAACGTAAACCCTCTAATCATATTTTCTCTCCAGTTTGCACTGGTTTACAAACCATTCTTTTAAAAGCCCTCTACACCTTATTCCTTTTTCATTCATAAACTAAACCAGGAATTCCAAAAAAGTCTGGAGGAAAAAAAGCCGTGTACTTTTACAGCTACTGCCCAGTCTGTTTCCAAGGTAGATATTTGTACTATCCCCTTTACCGGCCTGAAGGGCTTTTCCCCCCTGTAGAGACCACTCTGTTTGAGCAGTCCCTCAGGGCGAGCCGTGAGCTGTTTAATCACGGGCAGACTGTTGTCGATGACCTTGCCGCATCCGAGACGAAAATGCTGAACCTGATGAACGCCGCTCAAGCAGGTGACGATAAGAAGGTCGATCAGATTGTCCAGTCTACAGGGGTTCCGGTGGATGTGGAAACGACCTACACCCCCACCTCCGTGACATTCAGACTCAGGAATAGTACAGGAGGAATTGCCCGCTGCTGTACACTTACAATAAACCTTGTGTGGACGGATTACTAATAAGAACAGATGCAACATGTCCGATACCTGCTGTATTCAGCTCTCCCGAACACCTTGTTTTATAAAAACAAACGGGATTGTACATCCTATTGGAGACACTTTATTTAGGAGGTCTCCACAATGAGCAAACATTCCAAATCAAAACGCAACCCGGAGCAAAGTGCTGACGCGGTTGCATCAAAAAATGAGCAAGTTGTAAAAAACGATAAACAGTACAAAGCACGCCATAATAAGGAGCAGTAAGCTATGGGAAACCGCTATTTCCAGCAGGCTCAGCAGGCCATTCAGGATGCTCATCAGGCGATGAATGCAGCACACACACCAGAATCCCTTGAACAGGCTTACACAGAAATTCACCGGGCCAAGCAAGCCCTTTCCCAGGCTTTTGCCGACTCGTCCCAGGCGGAGCGCCAGCAGCTCGGGGAGATGCAGGACGAGTTGTACAATGCAGCCGAGGCTTTTTCTCCTGAAGATTTGATTTGATGAAATGACCGTTCTTTTTCAGGAAGGACGGTTTTTTTATTTATGAAGACTATCTACCCGTTTATGGAGAACTTCGGTCCGTTTATGCAGACTTCAAGGCAATTTATGGAGACTGCGGAACCATTTATGAAGAACTTCGGACGTTTTAAAGAGAATTAGTCAATTTTCGACAACCACCAGCCCCTGAAAAGTCCCCATCTTAAGAACCCAACGAAAAAATCAGCCACCATCTTTAACAACTCCTCATAAAAAACGGTAGTCCTTTTCCCGGCTTCCATGTATCATGAAGAGAGGATTAATATAGGAGGCCGTTACTTCATGAACGTATATCAAGTACCTAAAAACGCAGACACCGACACCCGCGTTGCACTTATGAATCTGATGATGGAACAAATGAATGCCCTCGGCGGTCCCGTAACGGAAGAGGACCTGCTTAAAACAATCGATGTCGCCCTTACCGATCACTCCGGTGCCGAATTTTTCGTGGCCGAGCACCAGGGAGACATCATCGGCTGCGCTTTTTTCAACATCGGCATCAGCCTCGAAAAAGGCGGCCGCTACATCTGGCTCAACGATCTTTACGTCAAACGTGACGAACGTCAAAAAGGTGTCGCCAAACGCCTGCTTTTGAAAGTCCTCTACTGGGCCGAACAGGAAGGACTACAGGGAATCGAACTCGAAACAGGCGTCAACAATGCCGCAACGAAGAAACTGTACAACTCTCTTGGATTTTACGACATCATTTCAAAACGATACGGACGGACCCTTTAACTCGCTCCGTGATATAGCTCAGATACAGAAGCCGCACAGGAAACCGTCTGCGGCTTCTCTTCAACTTTACCGGTCCAGAAACCCGAAATGTCCGAGCACACCATATGACGCTTCAACAAAGTCGTCCGCAGCCTTCTCCCGCCACTCCAGTTCCGACGGATAAAACATCTCCATATACCGGTCTCTGGTAATCACCTCCGTACGCCTGCTGTCAGAACCATTCTGGTAAAGCTGATTTTCATCCACCGTATACTTCATACTCCTGATGGAACCGAGCAACCCATCACCAAGTGTGCCAAACTCAAAGGTCGTGGCAAACAAATCCGTCTCCGCCCCCAGCTTGTCTTTCAGCACGTATAAATACTCCGTAATGCCGCCCACAATCTCATAAAACGATTCTGAATCACCGGCAAACACCAGAGGATAGTCAAAAGCCTCCATCGCTTCTGCTTCACTCATCCCGTCCTGGCCTGTATTAAAAATACTCATCTGATCCCGGGGACCGTATCCAGTATGTATGTCCAAATAGACCAGCTGGGTCACACTGGACGTCAGAACATCTTCCATCCGTTTTTTCATATAAACAGTCGACTCCTCATCCCCGTCTCCACCGTAATACACCCCGTCCGGATGGGTAAACTGCCCGGTCACCAGAGCATCCTTGACCGTGTCAGATCCCCTTATCCCCGCATGACGCAGGACATCAAACATAAAACCCGTATCCTCTACCGCCGCCTGCCTTAAAGGCCGGTCTTTCTGTAACAGTCCGTTCACTTCCAAATAAGCCTCATTCAGCTCTCGGTCCAGTCCCTCCCAGTCACCGATAAAGTTCCGGTTCAGGTCCACATTGTTCTCATTAAACCGTCTGAACTCGGCCATTCCCCACGGATTCACCGCATGAATGAGCACAACGTTCGTCGTTTCTTTATCCAAATCCGGATACACCTCGGAAAAAAACACATCCAGCATAGCCGTCCCCACATAACCTTCAATCCCGTGGACACCTGTCGTAATCATGAGCGTCCGCTCAGGTGCAGCGGCCTCTGCCGTAAACCCGTCGATCGTCAACTCCTCATTCTCCCCTACAGGAAAGGCATCATGCACCACCGTCTCATACTCATCCCTGAGCACCTCTTCAAACCCAAGGAAGTGCGTCTTTGCCTCCCCGTACGTTTCGGGGAAAAAGTACCGGGACTCTTCCCGATCCGGATGCTCATAGCGCACCGAGCTTTCGATCATCCCCGGGTAAATGAGCAGAAACGCCCCAAAGCCTGCCGCCAGAAACAAAAAAACAATCATCAGAAGCATGTCGTCCTCCCCTTAGAACCGGCTATTAACGGCTTTCACTTTTTGATTAACGGCTTCACTCCCGTTTTTAACGGTTCATCCCCTCAGAGAGGTGCCGGTGAGCCAATACCAGTCACTTGTCACCACTTAATTCATAAACCCGCCTTCCGAATGAATCACCTGGCCTGTCACCCACTTTGCATCATCACTCGTAAGAAACGCCACCAGATTGGCCGCATCCTCAGGCAACCCGATCCGCCCCTGGGGAAACAGCGGTCCGAGCCCCTTTTTCACATCATCGCTCATCCAGCCCGTATCCGTCGGGCCCGGATTGATGGCGTTAATCGTGATTCCCTTTTTCGCAAGTACTGACTGAAGAGTGTACACCAGCGTCTCCGAAGTGGATTTGGTAAGTACATACGAAAGCTCATCAGGCATGGGCCCCTGGGACCAGCCCGTCGTAATGTTCACAATCCGACCGCCCTCTTTTTTATCAAAATGCCGGACAAACTGCTGGGTAAGAAGCGTCACTGCCCTTACATTCACTTCATAATGCCGGTCCAGTGCCTCTGCCAGAACCGTTTCAATCGTGTCATTAATCGAAACCGCCGCATTATTCACAAGAATATCCGGCGCGCGGCCAAAACGCTTCTTCGCCTCAGCGAAAACCGCCTCAAACGCCCCGACGTCAGTAAGATCCACTTCGATCCCCTCACACTGCCGTCCCATCTCACGAATCACAGCCTCCAGACGATCGGGTCCTTCAAAGTCTTCCCCGTAAGGCATCTCCGCATCATACGAACCCCAGTATGTAAAAAGAACATCCGCTCCCTTTTCCGCAAGCTTTCTGCAGATCCCGGCACCCAGCCCCCGTGTTCTGCCGGCCCCTGTTACGATTGCCAGCTTTCCTGTATGTGTCATAGTCCATCCTCCTGAATTTTCTTACCTCAATAAAGAGTTCTTCGCTTCTCTAAAGAAATCCTCCGCAAAACAAAAAAGACCTCCACTCATAAGTGCAATGCCGTGGGTAAAAAAACACGCAGCTCCTCTGTATGAAGAGTTGCGTATTTGTCAGAACAGAAGCTGCATTATCCCGAGCATTCCAATCGCGCCGCCGACAACAACAATGAGCGGCATTCCGATATAAGCAAGAAGAACCGCCGCTCCTCCGCTCACCGTCGCAAACCAGATATTATCATGGACCGTAAGAATTCCCGGCAGAATCAACGCCCCAAGTACCGCATACGGTACACGGGTCAACATCCTCCGTGCCCAAGCGGGCCAGTTATCCGTTTTTAACATCACAAGAGGAAGAAGCCGGGGAATATACGTCACAACTCCCATGGCAATAATCATCCAGATTACCGTCATTGACATGATGCTTTCTCCTCCTCTTCACGATTCTCATTCTCTTTAAGCTCACCTTTTACACCAAGGAGCCGTTCCATTCCTTCATATAACATGACCGCCAGAATCGTAGCAAACATGATTGACCACCCGGTGGATAGAAACAGGGCAAATAAGCTGTGGAACAGCCCCCCCATCCCGGCGAGGATGATCACCATTTTTCCGTCCTTTTTAATGGAAGGAACCAGAAGAGCAATAAACAGCGCATAAAGAGCAATCGCCATACTTTCCTGTAAAATAAGCGGCAGAAACGAGCCCATGTAAAAGCCCACACCAGTAAAGCCGACCCAGCTTCCGTAGGCCACCGCTCCAACACCGATGATATAAAAAGACCGGATGGGAGCGGGTTTCGCAGACGCCACCGCAAACACTTCATCTGTCATTCCAAACGCGTATACAGCCCTGGCCCCTTTTGAACCTTTCTCCGCTCTTTCATGTATGGACGCACTCATTAAGAGGTGCCTCAAGTTTACAATAAATGTAGCAAGCACAATCTCCAGTGCCCCGCTTCCAAGAGCAATCATGGAGAGGGCCATATACTGGGCTGCACCGGCAAACACGATCATGCTCATCAGAACCGCTTCCACCACTGACAGCCCCGTGGCTCCGGCGATGAGGCCGAACGTAATCGCCACCGGCATATAGCCTACAGCAATGGCGATTCCATCTGCCGCTCCTTTTTTAAAAAATAGTGTATTGTTTTCTTTCATTGAAGCTGTAACGCTCACGAAAGCTCCTCCCCGACTCAAAATCTTTCGTTTATTTTACGCCTGGCAGGCAGCGATTACAAGGATTTTTTTCGCAAAACGAAAGATTCACACATTACCACATAAATCCTTCAGCCTATTTTTCAAATAAGGGTAGACGGGGGCGTTTACAGAGCGTACACTGGGCTGGACGCAATTTTAAAAGCGAGGTGAATCTCAAATGGTATGGCAAGCATTAATCATTTTTGTTGCACAGTTGTTATTCGTTCCTGTACTTACGCTTCGAACCATTATGATGGTAAAAGGCATGAAAAAACGTACAGCCGCGATGGGAATATTGGAAGGCGCGATTTACGTCGGCGCACTGGGACTGGTCTTCAGCGATCTGTCCAACTATTACAATATGGCCGCCTACGCCCTCGGCTTCGGAGTCGGGCTTTACATCGGCGCCCTGATCGAAGAAAAACTGGCCATCGGCTATGTAACAATAGAAGCGAACATCCCCGAGAGAAACGAAGCGTTAATCAACAGGCTGAGAGAAGTAGGTTTCAGCGTATCCACGAGCCCAGTGGAAGGAATGAATTCAACGAGATACCGTTTGGATTGCACCGCACGCCGTGACCGTGAAAAGGAATTCATCAAGGTGGTCGAATGGTTTGAGCCAAAAGCGTTCATCGCCTCCTACGAGCCACGAAGCTTCAAAGGTGGCTACATCACAAAAGCGATGAAGAAACGCCGGGAACGATTCCTCAAAAAGAAACAGCGCCAGGAAGAAGAACGCCAGTCAGCGTAGCTTTCCGGCCGAGCAGCACCTCACAATTGGATGAGGTGCTGTTTTTTTGGGAGGATTCAATTACTAATGCGGTATTATCGACCATTAACACGAATATTTCGGCCATATGGCATCTCCAGTCCGAAAAACCGCTCCCCCAACGGGAAGTAGCGCCTCTTTTCAAAGGGTGCCGCTTTTTTATGGAGAACTTTTCCCCATCTATGAAGAACTTTCAGTGATTTATGCAGACTTCCGGTGGATTTATGCAGACTTCAGAAGCATTTATGCAGAACTTACGCCCATTTAAAGAGAATTAGTCAAAAATCGACACCATCAACCGGCGGCACCATCAAAAAACCGCTCCCCCAACGGGAAGCGGCTCTTCTTTTCTTATCCAAACACCTTATCAAACGCCTTTTGGGCTTCAGCAAGGACCGCGTCCCACTCAGCACCCGGCTCTTTGTTGATTGTAACGAAATCCTGGAAACCAAAGATGTTGTCCACACCGTCGATATCAAGAAGTTCTTTCGCCAAAGCGTGGTCCGGCTCGTCCCCTTTTTTAAACGATGCACTTCCGGATCCTTCAAAAATGACCTCACTCGCCGTCAGCTTCATCGCATTCGGATTCGGCGTCGGCTCAGCACGTACTTCTACTGCCATATGTATCATCTCCTTCACATAAATTTATCCTAATCATACCACGCACCAAAGCGTGATAAAAGCGAACACCCCTTTATTTTAAAAAAAGACGCGCACCGCCGCACCCACAGTACAACATTGACCCTGATCGCCTCTCCATCCGCCGCTGGCTGCCCCCATCACTCCCAGGCAAATCACGAGTGTAATTGTTACTAAAATCAGGAATGGTCTGATATATTATTTATACAAACATTATACAACTTCCCAAAAAAGGTGGACAAAAAATGTTCAATTCCGTTATTAAGAAACCAAAAATCACACTGCTTTTTTTACTCCTTGTAACGATTATCGGAGCCATTACTTTTACGCAGCTTCCTCAGCGGGAAATCCCTGAGGTCACCTTTGACATAGGGATGATTTCAACCCCTTATCCGGGGGCGTCACCTGAAGAAGTGGAACGGAGGATCACGAATCCACTGGAAGAGGAACTTCTGAACATCGATGGAATCGCTGACATTTCATCTGTTTCCACATCAGGATTCTCAAATATCATTGTTGAAGTCTCTGAGCAGGCTGACCGTGATCAGGTCTTCTCAAAAATTCAGCAGACCGTCTCTGATGTAAGCGCCTCATTCCCGGATCAGGTTCAGGATCCCGACGTGAGTGAAGAAATCCAGCTCGGCGCCCTTTCCTCTTATCACCTTCTCAGTGATGACCGGGAAAACATATACGAACTGAACGGACTGACCGATGAATGGGAACAGGAAATCCAGGGGATCCCGGGGGTGCAGGGAACACTCGTAAAAGGCATTCCGTCAGAAGAAGTTGTCATTGATATTGATTTTGACGCTCTCTTTGATGAAGGCCTTCAAATCCCGGATGTGATTTCCGCCATTGATGATGAACTGAATACCGTTCCCCTTGGCGTGGAGCGTGTAGATGATGAAAACGTACAGCTCGCTCTTCCTGTCATAGAAGATGTTGAAGAACTTGAATCGTTAAGTATCGGCCTTAACTTTGACGATGAGCCGGTTTATTTATCAGACGTAGGCACTGTGTCTGTGGAACGTGTGGATGAAGAAGATCTCATTACGCACGAAGGAACTCCGGCTGTATCATTTACGGTGATTCCAGATGCAGGAGTCGACATCCCCGGTCTTCACGAAACAGTGGATGAGCGGATGGAAATGCTCGCGGGCGACTTGCCTGGCGAAGTGAACCTTGACTTGTTCTACACCCAGAACACAGTCGTACAGGAAATTTTCGGCGATTTATCCTTGTCATTCCTGTTTGCTATCATTGCTGTTATTATCGTCACCCTTCTCGGGCTGAATGTATCATCAGCCGTCATCGTCGCACTTGCCATCCCGGTATCCATCCTGATCGGGCTTGTGCCGCTGCCATTTATGAATGTGGACTTAAACCAGATATCCATTATCGGGATCATCATTGCCCTTGGTATTCTGGTGGATGACGCTATCGTGGTCGGCGATAACATCCAGCGAAAATACCAGGAAGGTCTCTCTCCATTGGAAGGAGCCATCGAAGGAAGCAGGGAAGTCCGGGTGTCAATCATTACATCCACACTCGCGATTGTGTTTACCTTCCTGCCACTTGTGTTTATTACTGGAGCAAACGGAGATTTCATCCGTGCCCTGCCAAGTGTTCTGATAACGACCATTATTGCATCTACTATCATTGCTTTATCTCTTGTGCCAATTTACTTAATCTGGCTTCAACGCAGAAAAGTCCGTAAGCAGGGAACCGGGGCTACAGAACAGCCTGGTGTAAAAGTCGGGCTTCTCGGAAAGCAGATAGACCGCCTTGCAGGATGGTACAGCAACACCCTCCTGCGCAGGGTTGTTAAACACCCTGTTAAAGTAGGGCTCACGGGCCTTGTGTTCTGTATTCTCTGTTACGGTCTGATTCCGTTTATTCCGGTAGTGTTTTTCCCAAGTGCCGACCGTCCTGAAGTGACCATCGATGTCCGTATGCCGGCCGGAACACCGATTGAAGAAACAGAAAATGTATTGTTTGATATGGAAGAATTCATTACAGCAGAGGATGAAAACGTAATTGAAACGGCTGTTTACACCGGGTCCGGACTTCCTCCTTTATTCGGGGAAGGAATGAGCAACACCGGTGAAGAAACGGGTCAGATTCTCCTCCGTGTCGACCGTGAGCAGCAAAGCTCAGAAGCTACGATTGACCGTTGGACCTCCACCCTTGAAGACGCCTATCCTGACGCGGTTATTGAACTCTCCACGATCGAAGCCGGCCCGCCGGTTGGGGCGCCGATTGCGATTAAACTTCAGGGACCTGAAATGGATGAGCTGAAAGCCATACGTGACGACCTTCAGGAGTACATCCGCTTGATCCCGGAAAGCGGGACCGTTGTTGATGACCTCGGTGACGACCGGCCGACACTCCTGTATGAGCCCGACCGCGATTTAATGGAAGAAAACGGCATTACCTTAAACCAGATAAGTGAACAGATTGGACTTGCGACGGACGGTATTCCAATCGGTACGTTTGATGACGGTCTGAACACCCTTGATATGCAGCTTGTTGTGAACGGAGACGCGGAAGAGCTTGTTCTTGAAGACTTTGTCGTTCCAAGCCAGGTCTCCGGTGAGGGCGGTATGCCTGAGTTTATCGGTCTCGATGAACTCGTTACAGAAACCCGTACCGAACAGACACCGCTCATTGCCCGTGAAAACGGCGACCGGACAATTACCGTCCGGGTGTTCCCGGGTGAAGATGACCAGCAGGGGCTTGAAGAACAAATCGAGTCTTATGTAGCCGACCTGACATCTTCGAGTGACTTTGATAACGACTATTCCATCGCAATAGGTGGAGAAACGGAAGAACGCTCTGACTTCTTCGTTGAACTGGCTATGCTGTTTATCGTCGTGGTATTTCTCATCTACATTGTTATGGCGATACAGTTCTACTCTCTCGTTATGCCGCTTCTTGTAATGAGCACCGTGTTTTTAGCCATCACAGGTGCAATCATCGGCTTGTTTATCACACAGACAGGGCTCGGATTTATGGCAATGATGGGGATTGTATCACTCTCAGGTATCGTTGTACGAAATTCGATTGTCCTCATTGAATTTATTGAACAGCGCAGACGTGAAGGCATGGCCCTTGAAGACGCCGTTGTAAACGCAGGAAACGTCCGGCTGAGACCAATCCTCCTTACAGCGATCACGGCCATCGCAGCTCTTCTGCCTGTTGCGTTCAGCGGTGACGTCCTGTTCGTTCCACTGGCGATTTCGATTATCTCGGGACTACTGTTCTCAGCAGTCTTTACCGTCATTCTCGTGCCGGCATTCTATACGGCACTCAAACGCAAATCCGCGAGGAAAGCAGAAAACGCTGCTTCTTAAACAAACGTAAACCGCCCCCGGTCAGACCGGGAGCGGTTTTGTTATTTGTCAATTCTTTGGCTAATCTCATAACGAATGGTTAAAAAACGTAAGCCGAACACCGTCATCGTGTGCACTGCCTCGAGCCGTCCTTCTTTTTCTACAACGTGAAACACTTCGTTCAGGGGCAGCTTTACCGTTATCTGCCCTAACGTAAAGTAAATCCCTTCGTCTCCCGACTGGTCAACTTTCTTTCTGCTCGTGAGATACAGGCCTTCACCTTCGTCGTTGTCGGGGCGCAGGACACCGGTCATCACCCCTTTGGGAAAAGGAAGACCGATGTTCATATACGTTACCCCCCGGGTTTTGTGGGAGGAGTAAAAAGCCGCAAAGATCGGCTCACCGGTGTCACGGTTATACCTGATCCATGCCCGGACACTCTCCCTCCCGTCCTTACGATCATCAATTCCGACAACCGAGCCGTCCATATCTGCACTACCCGAGGGTGGCAGGTTGATCTGGCCCATTCTCCTTGTACACATCCGTGAAAGTGTTGAAAACCAGGTCCACCGCCAAAGGACATCCCCTTTGAGCTCGTATTGGGTCGTTTTGAGATAAAAATCTTTCACCTGTTCCGATACTTTTGCAGATGAAAAGTCATCCCTGTCAAAATGAGACCATTCGGATAGAAGTCCGATGCTTTTTTTACCTTCGTCCCCCCATCCCTTCTGTGAAACCAAATCCGGGCCCACATAACCTCCGGCACGCAGCCGGCTGACGGGGAAGGCTGTTTCATCATATCTTGGCTTCGGTCTGACAACAAGCCAGGCCAACGTGCCAAGGACTGAAAATACAAATGCGTTCACTGCCCCGTGCCAGCGGAGCATTTCACCCAGGGGTACAATCTTCACTCCTACATGAAGCCCAACACCGTGAAGTGTCGTATATCCCATCGTGAAAAGGAGCGAAGATGATGCCAGCCCGGCACAGACGCCGGCAATCCCTCCAACTTTGAGCGCGCTCACAAGTACCCACACACAAAGCCAGAAAATAAACGCCACATAAAAGATGACCATAATAAATTCCAGCGGAGGCCCCTGAGCAATACCCAGAGCCACAAATGGAGACCCCACTACCAGACCTGCAGCGAGAACCGCGTACCTCTTCATAGAAGGAGGAACGCCCAGCCGCGCCTGGTGACTGTAATACCACCGTCCAAACAGCCCTGCAAAGAGGGGAAGAACAAAGGCAGAATAATGATAATGAATCGCTGTCAGATCCACCGTCATTGTGGAATAAGGCATCCAGTCGGCTGCACCGGCCCGCGCCAGGACCAACCATACACCACCGGCAAATAAAAACATCTGCCCCACATCAATGATCGCTTCTTCCGGCGCACCCGTCCCCCGCCGTATGAAATGCAGTCCCCCATTCACCGCCACAAGAAGTGTAAAAAACGCCCACACACCGGCCAGGAGCGCCGCCCAAAGACCGCTTTCGATTGAAAGAGCCACCATGGGAAAAAGAGCAAACCAGTAGGAGGATCTTGCTAATATGTGTGCTCTCTTTCGATAGAGAGATCGGGGCCTGTCTGTGGCCGCGAGCCATAACAGACACGGAACGAGGACAAAAAAAGCAAGCGCGAGGGCCAGATCAATGACCGGCGGTCCCGTCAGTATCGCCCACAACGTTCCCGTTATCATCCCGAATAAAATATTTTGCTTAACGGTCATCCGCTTCCCCCCTGTATTCATGAAGGCACTCCAGTACCTTCTGAGCAATGTGCGAAACGGCTGCATGTTTTAAAAACCTGTTATGAATGGGTTTCTCGTAACAGGCGCGCAACCGAGTGCATCCTGGAATAAAAGGCACTGAAAAAGTTGGTTTGTACTTTTTCAGTAGTCTCCTTCATACGCGGTATAAGCAAAGCCTTCGTACGTGATCAAATTACCGAACAGCCTGCTTCCTACCTTGACATTTACATAAAACGCCTGGTGTTCGTCGTCATAACGCTCTTTCACCACAACCTGAGGGGAAAAAATGGCTGGAACCGGGAGTTTCCACCGGCCCACATTCAACCATGTCCGGCCTGACCTAATGGTAAGACTTCCATCCTCCTCAGCTTCCAGCCGTAATGATGACGTTACGCGCCCAGACTTTCCAAGATCATCAATAATCATCCCTGACGGCGGGTCGAAATACATCACCGCATCAAACGCCCGGGTCACCCCGTCAAAATAAAAGCGCCGTTTCCAGGTCACCCGATCGACTCCCTCTTTATCACACCCCGCCTCGGTTACGATGGAAAAGGGAACCCGCTCTCCTCTCTCCGGGAAAAAGAGATGATCTTTTGCCCCAAGCTTCCAAAAAGGCCACTGCCACCTTTTCCCGCCGCTGATTTCAAGGTGGCCTTTTCCGACAGCCCGGTAAAGCCCCCTTTGCTGCACACCGAACTTTTTCCCGAGCTCAGGGTGAAGGCGGTAAAAGTCATCGCCAAGAGCCCGTTTATAGATCCCCGTCATTTTCGCTTTCTCCTGCAGCTGCGGGCCAGCGGGAGGTGCTTGCCGTTCACGGCACCGATAATACCCAGTATAATAACAGCCACATTTAAGGATGCCGGATTAAACGGCATCAAAAACGCGTCCGGCTGGACAAACAACGGCCCCAGCCCGAGGAAGAAAACAGCCGCCGAGGACCCAGCAAACAACCACTTTTTCCTGATCGGAAGTAAAAAAAGCATGCCCAGAATGCACTGCACGATACCAATCAGCCGCACGACGCTTTCCTCCATACCCGAAAAGAACCCGCTTTCCACAACCATCGCCACTTCACCGGTGTAGGGAAATAACAATTTAGGAACAAGACCCTGGTACAACCAGACGAAAGCCAGGGCTAAACAAACAAGGATATGTATCAAAGACCGTTTCAGAGAATCCTCCGGGGTTATTCCTTTTTCAAGCCACAAACGAAGTGTATCGAAGCTCAAACTTGTAGCCCAGCCGATAAGAGGCCTGAAAACAAAACGGTCCGCTAATCTTCCTGCAGCACCCCAGCGGGTTTTATAATCGTACTGGGTCAGAAAAGTGATATCCCCGTCACCGCGGTCCTGGTACTTCCAGTAGCCGCTTCCCTCTTTAATAAGTGACAGCCGCTGGTCACTGAAAAAACCGAGGGATGACGTCCTTTCTCCCCTATCAGCGAACCGTTCACCCCGGCTCACACCTGTCCCTTTGATGCCAAGCCCGAACCCGATTCTCGTTTCATATGTAAAATGCTGCGGGGCATCTTCATGTTCTTTTTCAACATATTTAATCTTTGAAAACCGCAGGTCCCACCTTTCGTGAAGATCAGGCTTTTGCGTATATTCCCAAAGACTGTCCAAATCTGTACGTATATTTGTTTCTACGTAAATAGGTTTTGGTTTCATTCTCTCACCTTTTTCTTATTTGGAAGGTTCTGTTAATTCCAGGGTTGATTTATGCTCATCGCACTCTCATTCCGCAGGAGCGCTTCCTTGCATATAATGTACCCCCGCATCTTTCTCTTCCAGTTTTGCTTCGCAGCTTTCTGCGTCGAAGCAACTCGAAGCTCATTGGTGATGTAAACGCTCATTGCTCCTGCAGGAGTGTCGTGCATTTGCTACATTCAACTTTATTAATAAACCAGCAATAGGCATTACCCATATTTTGATAGCTGGTTTCACTATATCACAGAAAAATGTAAAAAAGGTTGACTGAAAAGGTCGGGTTTTACCTTTTCGGTCAACCTCAATGAGCGGAGCCGCTACCCTCTTTGAAAAGACCGGCAGGAATGGTTTTTCCTGCCGGGAGAGCAGCGTGCGGAGCCATTGCGCTCTACTGTGACCTTTAAGGACACCCGCTTATCTCGTAAAATATGAGAGCAGAAGTAACACGACGATAACCATTACTACAGTGAAAACCTTCGTGAGGCAGCCTCCCTGCACCATGGCGCCCGGATCCCCGGCCATCGCCCTGTTCACATTGTTTGAAACGTTGGCACCCGGGTTTCGTTTATATTCTTCTCTTCGATTTTCGGCGTTCATGGTGAACTCTCATTTAAAGATCGTTTCCCATTTTTTGAAATGAGATCTCCGATTCTTAACATAAATTGACCCATCCTTAACATTCACACCCTCACCCTTAACACAAACGTCCGAATACCCGCTCAAATTTCCCTGCCTAAAACGTACTCAGCCCGCTCCATTCCTGAAAACGGTACAGCCAGCGGTTCAAGAGAGAATCATCCGCAAACTCTTCATAGCCGACCGTAAACTGAGCTTCCTCATTCATCCACATAAGGTCAAAATACGCCCTCACATCCTTCATTACTTCCGAGTCAGACGCGCCCATCACCTTCAGGTTCGTCTCAAGATTCAGGTCACCAAGGTTTCGTTTCGTAAAGTTTGATGAGCCTCCGATAACAACAGATTCGTCCCCACGCTCAATCATGACCAATTTCGTATGAAACTGCTCTCCCTGGGTGTTGTACCACTTTACTTCAACGCCCCAGTCCGACTCCATAATCAGTTCGTGGGCCACCGGTCTGTTTGGGACACCGTTTTTCTCCCGGCCGAAAGCGTCTTTGTTCGCATCAAGAATAACCCTGACGTCGGCGCTCCGTCCGGCCGCATCCAGCAGGGCTTCTACAACGAGCCGGTCGGATAAATAAAACGCGCCAAGATACACCGTGTCTCCTTCTCCGGCCAGCGCTATTTCCTCAAGGATGCCCTCACGAATTTTCCCTTCTGTCACGAGCTGAACACGGGTCTCAGCTCCTTCACTCTGCCGTGCATCCTCACTCACTTGAAAACCATCGAACCAGTTTTCCTCCGCCCCGCTCATAACGGCAACGGCCTTTTCTGATTCGATCAAATCTTCAAGAATCCCGCCTGTTACGGTGAAGGCAATATTTGAATGATAGCCGCTCGCATCATGGGGGTTCGCGGAAGTAACGAGTCCCTGCTGTTCCGTGACAATAACTTTACGATGATTCGCCTTAAAGTTCAGGAGTTTCATATATGAACGGACCGTTCCGTCGGGAGAATCGGGGCTGAACGGGTTAGGCAGCCATCCGCCGTCCTCTTTATTACCAAACCACTGCATGCCCGTACGCCACACCCCTGAATAAACAGGGTTTGAATCTCGAAGCTCGCTAAGATCTGTGAGCACGAGGCGGATTCCTGCATCCTCAAGTGCAGCCAGGCTTTCCGGAAAATAAGAGCCATAAAAGGTGTTGATCGGATCGGTGATGACAACAATCTCCATGTGAGGCTCCGCTTCTTTTTTTCCCACCAATGCTTCAACAAGCTCCCCTGATACCCGTGGATACTCTGCCACGCGCTCATACTCGTCATTAAATAAAAACATGTCAACAAGGATAAAGTCCTCCGCTTCTTCGATCATGGAATGGACCTCATCGAAGATCACCTGCTCATGGACCGCCTCGCCGTCAAAACCGGGGTAGGTGACGTCAGTTAAAAAAGACACCTCCCCGTCGTGAATGTCTCCTTCAAATGAAATTCCTTCAGGCAGAGGTTTATTTGCTCCGTAAACACTTACCGTAACCATAAAAAAAGCCAGCGCCGCAAATACCACGCCCGCTGCTCTTTTTTTTGTCCACCCGGAAGCTACCTTTTTCCCCATCGCTACTTGAGCCATCTTTCCCCACCCTCTCTACCAATTATCTAAATATTACCACATATTATCGTAAGTATATGTAAATTTTTGATAAAGAAAAACCGCCTTTTTCACCTAAAAGACGGCTCCCGTTATTATTTCCATGCGGCACGGTATTTCTTTTTATACTTGCTGTCCTCTTCCAGCTCAATCAGGGAAAGGGCTGCATCCTTGATCCCTTCATCTCCTGTACGGATATACAGCTCCCTCAGCCCCACAATTATGTCATAGCGGACAAGGGTATGGTGTTTCTGCATGTCATCCTTAAAGCGGTCTTCCAGATGAGAAAGGAGGAGCTTCCTCTGCTCATCCCCTCCCAGCGCCACTTTCCAGATGGCTTGCAGGGAGTGACGTGCCGTCACCGTTTTTTCATCCTTTGTTACCTGCCAAAGAGCGGAAAAGTCGTCCAGAATCCTGTCCTCCGGATCACTGTGAGCCGCAAGACCAGCCAGAAGCTGTGCGCCTCTGGACCTCCTATGGTTGTCTTTGTCGGTAAGCCACAACACAAGCTCATCCCACATGTCATACGCCCAGTCTACTTTCTTGTCCGCTTCCGACTTCAGCTCCAAAAAGGCTTCCATCTGCAGCGCCTTATCTTTTCCTTCGAGTGGTTCAAACCGTTGCATCGTCTTTTCATCCATACGATCACCTTCCCCATCATCCGATTCCTGCCATTTACTTGAGAGACACTACTCTTTCACCTTGTCATACAGCACTGCTTTCAAACGCCCGCCCGATACCCAAGCCAGCCCGGATACTCTTCCAGATGCCACGCCTGAAGATCCCGCCTTACTCCGGCACTGCTCATTTCATTATGTAATTCATTATAAACTTTCATGATCTGTGACGCACTTCCCTCGTACTCTTTCACCGCATATTTTCCCGGCGGTACCGAAAGTGACGTCATCCCCTCAGGAATCCTGTTAAACTCCTCTACTTCAAGCCCCACCCAGTATCCGTCCTCTCCAATCTGTGTCACATCGACCACAAACACCCAGCTGGGTGTTCATATCCACGACATTTGAAATTTCATTTCTTCGTCTGCTGAGTTCGGTTACCGCTTTCGGTATCCTCGCACTGAATTCCTCACCGGGACAGAAAACACGAAAACCAATAATCTTCAATCCCCCTTTTTCAACAAGGTTCATTTTTAACCACTCCGCTCTCTTATTCCACCGCTAAAAAACATTGCTGCGTCACAGCAGCTCACCAGATTTCCTCTCACTTTGCCATTCGACAAAGACTCATCTCCATCCTTCACGTTTTTGACCGGAGTGTCCCGGAGGCGGACGTCTTTTAAACAGGTTAAGTATGCATTTAAACAGGTTAGCGCCGGCTTTAAACAAGTTAGCACCCTTCCACCAAAAAACCTCTCACTCCGCACAGAAAAAAACGCTCCATTACAGAGCAGGCTTGTCCTCTATTTTTTCAACTGGCAGACCCATGCATTACACAGGGCCCAATCCCTCTTTATCTCTTTATCATCTATGTTCACCTATTCATTATCTCACAGGGCAAAAAGAAATCCGCGCATAGCGGATAAGGATCGCTAGTCGAGTTCGTGGAGTTCTTTGCGTTGATCCGCAAGGCTTTTTAGTTTCTGTTTAATCTCCATGCACTTCTCCGCGTCGCCCTCTTTCATCGCATCGTGAAGTTCCATTAGCGAGTAATCAATTTCAGCACCAAGGACATAATCCATGACCTCGGGATCCACCTCACGCTTATGGCCCTGCCGTTTACGAATCGTTCTGTATGAGCTCATCTCTTTCTCACCTCCGCCAATTTTCATTACAGAAACAATTTTCCCATTATCAAAGCAACTCACATAAATCCAGCCATCGGTTTCCGTCTTCACGATTCCCCTGCCCTTACCCTCTGTAATCAATTCCTCCAGGAGAATCGCCACTTCCTCGATATCCACCTGCAGCTCTTCCATAACAATTGCAGTGCCCTCGTTTTCCTGTTTCCTGATGGGAATCATCGCTTGTCCTTGGTCATTTTTTATTAGAAGTTCTACTGTCTCTTCTTCGTAACGCCACGTAAGGCGGAAGTCAGCTTGAAGCAATTTATGAATGAAGGTTTTGAGCATCGGTTTGGAGATTCGAACGAAAAGATCCTGAAACTCGGCCTTAAACCGAAAATCTTCCATGACCACGCTCCTTTCAATTTTCTTATTGTTATCCTATGTTCCTCCCCCGAAAAAAGAATGAAATTCAGCGTCCAAATCCAATTATTTTTGTTTGTCCAACCCGCCCAAAATAGGTAAAATAGGTGCATAACCATAAAAAGGGGACAAAACCATTGGCAAGCTTGACCGAACGATTACTCAATCACAACATTTATATGGACAACGCCATACCCCTCGCCCGGAAAATCAGCCATACCCTGATCAAAAACAACGAACCGGACCATAAAACGATTCACAACCAAAAGCCATACGACGCCCCCTACGCACTCTTTTTCCTCACCATCGCCACCCTCGCCATCCAGGACCTCGTCAACAAACGCTACCTCACCTTAAGAAAGCCCGCCCTTACCCGCTTTCTGGAAAAAGGACTGAGGGATCCGCAGTACAACGAAGCCCTTTCCGGCGGGGAAGAGGCGCTGAAAAGGGAGCTTCTTTCGCGCATACACCGCCTTCTCCCCACTCCCGCCCGGGAAGAACGTAACCCGAAAACAGAAGACCTGACAGACTGGCTCACGGCGTGGAAAACAAGACCCCACGCCGAAAAATACAAGCAATTTTACCACTCCATCCAGAATTCCGAGGATCAGGCACACCTGAAAAAACATGCCCTCGGTGAACTCAGGCCACACCGCCTTCACCCTGGTGTTAAAAGAGTTTACTTTGCCCTCCTGGCTTTTCATGAAGAGTGGGACATCGGCCTTACGCACCTCCTTGCAGACGATAGCGATCCCCTCGCCTGCATACCGGAGCAGCTTACGTTCATTAAAAAAAGCCTCCCTTCACCGGCAGTCGTTGCTTTTCTGCACCAATGGATCGAGAGGCTCATCGAAAAACGGACCGGCTCCCACTACAAGGAAGCCGTTCGTTATGTAGCCATTCTTCAGGACCTTTACGAAAAAAGCGGCCGTGCGGGACGCTTTGATGAATGGCTTGTCATTCTGCGCACACGTTATTCAGGCTACACAGCTTTTCGAAAGGAGCTAGACCGTTTTGAACAGGAACGTTAACATTGGACTTTTACAAAATGATACTCAGCCGGCCTGGTTTGTGTGGGCGGATCAAAACTCCTCATCACGTGAAGGTCAGCTCCTTTTTAAGCAGCAGCTGTTCCGAAACCATGATCCGTCCTTTTACGGTACCGCCTTTCCTGTTAAGGAAGTGTTTGATGAAACAGGCGGATCAGTGACAGGAACCGTCATTCCCGAAATACCCGACGGACTTTTCACGGAATTAACCCCGTGGCTTGAAGCAACGTCCTACCCAACCCGGTACGGACGATGGACAAAAGAAGAAAAACTGGACCTGCCGCTTTTTTCTGTACGCAAAGACACGTCTCCTTCGTACAAATGGATTATCGACGGGCTCGCTAAACCGTCTTCATCTTCCGCTTTAGACCGTCTCGCCCATGATCACGATGACCGGATCCGAAAATGGATCCGGGCTCTCGAATCACCTGATAAAATGTATGAACTGCCATTAAACCTGTACGAATACTGTCTCGACCAGCTGGGCCATACAAAAGCGGCCCCTTTTCAGCTGTCCTTGGCCATTAACGAACCGGATCTTTTTTCAGACGAGTGGAGCGCGGAACTGATCGTCACTGAAACCGCAACAAAGAAAACAGCAAGCCTGAAGGATGTGACATCGGGGCATCACTCTTTCGTTCAAAACCCTGTTCCGGCCGTAAAACCTGCACTCACAACCCTTTCATCCTCCGTTCCGGCCCTTCACGGCCTCAGTCTCACGGACCCGAAAATCAAGCTAAAGGATGAAGAGGTATACAGCTTTTTACATTCCTACCAGGACGTTTGCGAACAGGCAGGTATCAACGTTCTTGTCCCCCAAAGCTGGGACCGCCCTGTACAGCTCTCTGTCACAGGTGAAGTATCACCTTCTCTTTCCGGGAGCGGGGCAACTGTGTCGTGGCTGTTTTCCCATCACGACAAAGCCCTCCCGGAAGACAAGCTCCGGGAGTGGGTGGACGAACAGCGCCATTTTATTTACTTTGACAATCGCTGGATGCACTGGGATCTGCAAAAAGCATCGGAATACCTCCGGCAGATTGACCGCATTCGTAAAGAAAATACGGTCACGCTTTTTCAGGCCATTCAGCAGATCGCATACATGCCTGATGCCGGAGCAGGTGCCCCCCCTCTTGATGAACCAGTCCAAATTAACTGGACGTTATCAGATACATGGTTCGATGACGTCACAAAAGCAGTGGCCCCGGTATTGGACACATACTGGAAACATACATTAAAACCATACCAGCAGGAAGGATCCCGCTGGCTCCTTGCAATGAGAAAGCTCGGCCTTGGCTGCTGTCTGGCTGACGATATGGGCCTCGGCAAAACCGTACAGGCCATTGCCTACGCCGATCACATTGAACGTGACCGACCCGTGCTCATCGTCTGCCCTACCTCCCTGCTGGAAAACTGGGTTAAAGAATTGAACCGGTTCGCCCCCCACCTAAAGCAGACGGTCTATTACGGTGCAAAAGCAACCCGGCAGTCCATGGACCTTGAATCAGGAGACGTTGTGCTCACAACCTACGCTCTTCTCCTACGTGACAGCGACGTGTTTCAGAAAACCACATGGGCATCGGTTCTGTTTGATGAAGCCCAGATGATAAAAAACAATCACACAAAGATCTGGAAGGAAGCGAAAAGCCTCTCCGCCCATCACCGGATTGCCATAACCGGAACGCCTGTGGAGAATCGCCTCGCTGAGCTCTGGTCTCTGTTTGACTGGTTCGCAGAAGGCTATCTCGGGTCCCTTCCCGATTTTCTCATCCGTTTCTCCGCCGACCCTTCCGCCAGGTTAAAAAACGTGATTGCTCCCTTTGTTTTAAGGCGCACAAAAGAACAGCAACGCACCGACTGGAAACTGCCATCCAAAACAAACCGGACCCTCCACTGTGACCTGACTCGCGAGCAGCACCTCCTTTATCAGGCGGTGGTGGAAGAAACCCTTGAGGCAATGGAGTTTCTCACTCCCCACGAACGAAAAGGGGTATTCTTTAAAGGCATCACACGTCTGAAGCAGATCTGTAACCACCCGGCTCACTTTCTCGATGAACGCCGCTCCCTTTCAGGCCGTTCCGGAAAATGGGAAACCGTGATGAAAACGATGGAGACACTTCTCAGTGAGAATAAGCGAACCGTACTTTTTACACAGTATAAAAAAATGGGCTATTTGATTGAGGAAGGCCTCCGCCACACGTTCGGAATGGAAGCAGAGTTTTTGAACGGGTCTATGAAAATGAGGGACCGCTTTGATCTGGTGGAGCGGTTTAACCGTGGAGAAACGGCTCCCGTTCTTCTCGTCTCCATCCGGGCCGGGGGTACCGGTCTGAACATGACCGGTGCAACTGAAGTGATTCACTATGACCGCTGGTGGAACCCGGCCGTGGATGACCAGGCTTCTGACCGTGTTCACAGGATCGGCCAGACGAAACCGGTGACGATCCACTCCTTCACGACCCGGGGAACCATTGAAGAATCCATTGAAGCGGCTCTTCATCAGAAAAAGGAAATGTATACCTCCTTGTTCGGCGGAGAGCGCCACACCCCTGTCTGGGAAATGGACACGAGTGAAGTGAAGTCACTGTTTTACGGACGGTATTAATAGAACCCTCCCCCGGTTTTGTTTTGTCCGGGTGAAGGTCTTTGTGGTGTTTAATCGAGTTAGGATTGGCTTTAAACAAGTTAACTGCCTTATTAAGCCAGTTAGCCTTCCCTTTACTCAAGTTAGGATCTCAATTAAACAAGATAGCTATTTTCGTTCCTCAAAACTAAAAATCCCCCCGTCCGCAATATGCGGTAGGGGAGGCTCGTAACAGCACATTAATCCACTGTAATCTGCTTTTTCACATCAAACACGCTTTTATCAATCTGTTCATTATCGACAGAATAAATGTTGAGCATTGCTTCTACATCAAATGTCTTCCCGCTCAAATCCTCCCCTGCGTCCCACGTCTCTTCAAGCACAAGGGACTCTCCAGGGGCAATGGTTTCTGAAACAAGAGCCTGGGTAAACATCATCCCTTCAGCAAAGTGATACACCACAGTTCCGCTCTCATCTTTAACTTTGATGTCAAACTTCTGGCCAGAAGCAAAGTCAATCTGTTTCTCTGCATCTGTGTCATTTTCGATTGTCATTGTAAAGTGAAGCTGTCCGTCTGAGTCTTCCACATCAAGTGTAAATGTTAAATCATGTTCAGTCACAGAATCTGTCCCTTCTGTATCATCTGATGATTCTTCTGAAGAATCATCGGGCGTTTCTTCTGGCTGTTCCTCTTGGTCTGTATTTTCATCAGGAGTATCTCCTGTTGTATCGTCGGCTGTTCCACAGGCCACAAGGCCGAAAGCTAAAACTGAGAAAGTGATTGATTGAATCCATTTTTTAGTAATCTTCATTTAGAAAGCCTCCCTTATGTTGACTTGACTACATCATTAGTCGCTGCCTTTGTCAAAAGGTTACACTTTCGTTAATCTTTGCGGAAGAGTCCAAAGATACCAGTCGTCTGGACGATATTTGTAAAAGCAGTCGGATCGACCTCATCAATAATCTGCCTCAGCTGGTAAAGTTCATACCTTGTAATGACGATCATCAGAATTTCTTTGTCCTCTTTCGTATAGCCGCCTTTTGCCGGAATCCTTGTCACGCCGCGGACAATCCGGTCATGAAAGACCTTTTGAAGCTCGTCCGGCCTTTTTGTAACAATCATGGCTGTGAGCTTCACATGACGGGTATGAATGGTATCAATGATTCTGGAAGTAACATATAACGTGAGAAGCGTGTATAAGGCTTTTTCCATTCCGAACATGAGTCCTGAAGTGATGACAATGACCGAATTCATCATGAAAAAATAAACGCCAAGTGAACGATCACTTCTCTTTGCCATAATTAATGCAAGAATATCGACACCTCCTGATGAAGCACCGTACTTCAGCACGATTCCTCCCCCGATACCTCCCAGCACACCGCCGAATACGGAGTTTAGAATAATGTCATCAGAGATTGTCGTAACCGGGATTACTTCAAGGAAAAACGTCGTTGCAGCAACGTTAATAAAGCTGTACAGGGTAAAACTCTTACCAACCATTTTCCAGCCTAATACAGCCACCGGGATGTTTAACAGCAAAAGCATAATTCCGGGGGATAAAAAGGCCAGGGGAATCAGCTCTGAAATAATTTGTGCGAGACCGGTAAACCCGCTCGCAAAAACATTTGCAGGAATTAGGAAGAAGTTAAGGGCCACTGCCAGTACGGCAGCTGCCGCAACTGTAATGATCAGCTTTTTTACTTCCTCGAGTGGATTGATATGTGCAAGCATAACTGGAGCTCCTCTCACAATGTAAAACAGCATCGTTATGTATGATTTCGTCATTATACTTGATTTTTAATAGTCTGTCTTGGAATCCAGAGAAAAAACCACCATGTACCCATGATGGTTCTTCCGGTTCCTATGATTAATTATTCATGTTTTCATTGTAGTAGTTAACGGAGTACATGGCGCCTTCATCCACCATGGAGTTGTCTTCCACATCCTCAGGGTCGGAATGGCCCACTTTTTCATTCAGATACGGGTTATGATCTTCGTTCGTCTCATTTTTTACTTTTGCTTTCATTCGTTTAAACGAATGAGCAAGCTTTTGACGGTTCTCTTCTTTTCCAAAGTAATACGAGCCTGCCGCCACTGCAGTTACTACTAAAGTTGAAGTAATGATTTTGTTTGAAGCCAACGTCACTCACCCCTGTTTTTGTTTGGATATCAATACTTTACCCCTTATTGGTTTCGTTAAACATCACATATCTTCCGACTAAATAAACCATATTATGAACAGGCGAAAGGAGGTTGGAGCAATGCCTTACAATCCAAATCGTGATTCGAACAAGAAGCCCCGTGACAACCAGGCCAAACTTGAGAAGAAAAATCTTGAAGAACAGGCCAGCCGTCAGAAAACTGACAAACACAGCTATTCCAAGAAGACCGATCACCTTTAAAAGGTGAGGCCACTTAAAAAGTCCATTTTCTTTAAAATTGGCTCATAAAAGGTATGAGTTGATTCCGCTCATTGCACTTTCCGCGGACGGTTCGGTACTCATCGGCATGCTGCTTCTTCCTCTGCCGGCTAAGCTCTGAAGCCATATGCGTCGAAGCAACTTGCAGCATAATCATGAAGGCTATGCTCGTGCCTGGGGGTCTCCCCGGAACTCGCTTTTACTGCAGGCGTGTCGCTCATTCGCTCCATTCAACACTTTTTTTAAACCGAATATAATCTTTAGCCCGTCAAAATATCAAAATCCCTTTTTTGTTGCAATTAGATCCTTAAAGTGGTGACGTTATTATCGGACTATGACTTTTTCAGTGGCCTCAAAACGTAAAAGGGAGGCCCCTTTTTATCTGGGCCTCCTTTATATGATCTCCGCCACGCTCTCTTAGCTTCGCTAAGCTGCTCGTCGTCCGGAAATTAAGTTAATGACAGCTACAATCAGAGCAACAACCAATAGTAAGTGGATCAAACCTCCACCGACTTCAAAACTGAATCCAAGTAACCACATTAAGATGATAATACCTACAATTGTCCAAAGCATGTTTTGTACCTCCTGAATTTTGTTTTAAAAAAACTATGTTCTTAACCTCGAGTATTTCCTGCTGCATTATAAGGTGATGATAGGAAAATGCCGTCTTGATGTAATGGCTGAATCCTCCTTTCAAAGTTCCTTATGTGCTGCTTGTTGATAAAGTACCCCTTAAAAATCTGCCTTAAACATCACCTATTAAAAAAAATGTCACAAAGACCTTCCGGCTATTGCTGATAATATAGCAGTAATATGCCCTTTTACTGCAAAAAAATGACCTTATACCTAAAAAGGTACAAGGTCAAAATACTTATTTTAACTTTTTCAATTCCTCAATATCTTTAATCTGCTTTTCAATACCAGTATTTACATCAGTATCCCACTCAAGCATACCGCCGTGGTAGTTTACAACCCGGTCGAAGCCCTGGTCTTTCAAATACAAAGCAACGTTTTGTGAACGGTTTCCGCTGCGGCAGATGAATACATACTCTTTATCCTTGTCAAATCCTTCAATCATCTCCGGCACCGAATGCATTGGCAGGAGAGGCACACCCGGAATGTGACCTGAATCATATTCGTCAGGCTCCCGGATATCAATAACAACCATATCCTCCGGTTTGTTATTCATAAGATCCTTCAGTTCATTTACATCTACCTGTTTTACACCATCTATTTCTTTAACCAACACAATCACCTCATTCGTTTAATTGTACATTTCCAGTATAGGAAACAGGGCCGGAAATCACAAATCAGTCGCTTTCAGCGGCCTCAGCTTCTTCTTTGCCTTTCTTTTCATGATCCTGTTTACGCTTAAGCATGTATAAACGGTAGGTGTGTGAAACAACCACCTTCGAAACAGCATAGGTCGGAACTGCCAGAAGAAGCCCGAAAAGTCCGGCAAATTGTCCGGCTACAAGTAAAAGCAGGATGATCGTTAATGGATGCACAGCAAGCTTCTTCCCCATAACCTGCGGGGAGATGACATTACTCTCGATCTGCTGAACAACAACGATGGCAATCAGTACTTTCACAACCATCCACGGGGAGTCGATAATGGCCACAATTACTGCAGGAATGGTTCCGATCCACGGTCCAATAAACGGAATCACATTTGTCACCATCGCCACAAGGGCAAGGATAAGGGAATATTCGATTCCAATAATGAGAAACGAAATGTACATAAGAACGCCGACACAGAAGCTGACAATAATCTGGCCCTGTATGTACGAGCTGAGGGCTGTATCCAGATCGCTCAAAATGCGGTGACCTTCTCCGCGCTGCTTCTTTGGCAGGTATCTAAGAACCTGATCCGGAAGCTTTTCACCATCTTTAAGCATATAGAAAAGAATGAACGGAATGATGATAGCGAGAATAAGGATGCTTGTAATCACACCGATGACACTGGCAATATTCCTCGTCAAAATTTCAAAAGCATTGGAGAGATATTCTGTGAAATTTTCTGTAATCTCTTCAATTGAGAAGTTTTCCGTCTCCTGAAACTGGTTCACCCATTCATTGTTCTGGAGCTCAATCAGCATATTACGGACTTCATTAAATAACCCCGGGGCATTATCCACAAGATTGTTCCACTGCTCCTGAAGGGTTGGACCGATCAAGAAAACCAGCCCTGTCATGAGTCCTACAGCACCAAGGTATATGAGCAGGATTGATAAAGGTTTCGGTACTTTTTGTTTATGCAGTAAGTTTACTACCGGTCTGAGAAGGTAAAACAGCACTCCTGCAATTAAGAACGGGATAAACAATGTTCCAAACAGTACCTGAATCGGCGTAAAGATAAACGGTACTTTTGTTCCTAAATAAATGATTAATAAAACAAACGTGAGTCCGTATAAAAATCTGAAGAATTTAGACTGAGGCAACCCGTTCACCAACCTTTTGTATAATAGACTGATTATAGCATAATTTACCTGAGAACCATGACTCATAAGACTTAAATCGACCTCTTTAAGACCTCCCGGATTTAAATAGAATGTTGAACTCAGGTGTTGATTTGCGGCCCGTTACACTCCCTTTCCTCGGAGCGCTGGTGTTACTCGTCGTACTCCGCAAGGCCACTGAAAAAGTCAATTTTCTTTAAAATAGTCTCAGTAGAGTCAGGTGCTGATTTGCGCTCTTTGCACTTCCCTCGGGGGCTCGACCCTCACCAATTGCTTCTTCGTAGGCGAGAAGGCTTGTCAGCACCACCACGGAAAGAAATGGGCATGTACGCTTCTTCATTTTCTATACCCTGAAGAATGCGAATAGGAACAACATATACGAAATGTGTGCGTTATTTTATGAAAAAGACCTTCCAGAAATTTACACATAAAATCGAAACTGCATTACTCGGTAAATCTCTGCATTGCATGTTTAAAGACATCAACCCGTGAGCAGTAAGAGGCTGGGACAGAAGTTTTTTAGCCAACGAGAATCCGAACGGATCATATGCATGTAAATAAATCGCTCCTGAAATATACTTCGCTCTCCGCGGGAAGCGGGTTACCCTCCTCCGGCATACTTCCAGTAGGCTGAGGCGTTGCCCGCAGAAAGCGTCCGTCTTTAGCGAATGCAGGTTCTATGCTTATAAAGCAGTGTACTACAAATATCTGATAGCTTGATTATTTAACACTAAAAGAAAAGACTGTCAAGAAGACTTTCTCGACAGCCTGAAAACACCCGCCAAATGGAATTGGCGGGTGTCTGTCTGTTTTTATTGCGGCGCAAGCTTCTTTACATGCCTGTGGCACGATTGACGCTTAATCAGTTTATGTGGAATAAGCACTTTCTTTGGCTTTGTATCCGGACGAAGGATTTTTTCAATCAGACATGTGGCGGCCTCATATCCGAGACTGTAAATGTTAATATCGACCGTCGTCATCGGAGGCGCAGACAGCTCGGAGATCATCAGGTTATTAAAGCTTATGATGGAGACATCGTCAGGTACCTTCACATCCATCTCACTGAGCATCCGCAGGACACCAAACGTCATAATGTCATCGGCTACAAGGAGTGCGGTGGGCGGCTCTTTCAGGCTCATAAGAGCGATAACGGCTTCCTGACCACCTTCCTGAAGTTCTTCATGGAATACGACATATTCGTCCCGAAGCTTTATGCCTGCATTTTTCAGTGCCCGTTCATAGCCTTCCATGTGGTCTACAGTAACGACAAAATCAAGGTTCCCGCCTACAAAGGCAATGCGCTCATGACCGAGTAGCAATAGGTACTCTGTGACCGTTTTTGCAGCTTTAAAGTTATCATTGTTCACATAGGTTATTTGAGACATTCTGGCATCATAAGGGCGGCCGATTACGGTAAAAGGAAAGTTCTGCTCATGCAGGTAGGACATCACTTTATCATTGACTCTTGAGTACAAAAGAATAATTCCGTCCACCCGGCGTCCCTGAACCATATGCTGGACTTCCTCAAAAATCTCTTCCTCAGTCTGCCCTGTAGACAGGTACAATCCATACTCAAGCATATGGGCTTTCGTACTTATTCCCCGGATAACTTCAGGGAAAAACGGATTCTGGAACGTTTTGTTTGCAGAATTCGGCATAACCAGTCCGATTGTCTTTGTGCTTTTATTTGCAAGACTGCGGGCGTTGAAGTTCGGGTGGTACCCGAGTTCCTCCATTGCCTCCCGCACTCTTTCCTTCGTTCGCTGGCTGATCCTTGAGCTGTTTGCAATCACTCGTGATACAGTCGAAGGAGCGACGTTTGCTTTTTTAGCCACATCTTTTATTGTTACGGTCATGGGCGTTACATCCCTTCGCTAGAAAAATTTATCTGCTTACTGTGATGACCAGTTTTCCGCCATCCAGTTTTTCCATTTCAACATTTCTGCCGTTTAGGGCGGCTTCTGTCACGTCAAATGCTCCGTGGATAACGATTGTTATCTCTGACCAGTCCGGCGTAAAACGTGTATTCAGATCCTCTGTTGTAATCGTTAACACATCACTATCATAGGACAGGTTAACGGACTTTTCAAACGCTTCACCGTTTTCATAGCCGAAAGTTTCACCATCATCCTCATAAATTGTGTAAGATGCTTCCGCTATTTTCCCAAAGTAAGCGTGAAGCTGAAAGTTATCTTCTTTCACTGCCGTGGACTGCTTCGGTGAACCATGGGCAACAACCGTGTCAGCTTTTACGAAAATCGGCAGTGTGTCCAAAGGTGCTTCCACCATGATGTGTCTGCCGCCTTCCTGAATGTCATCGGTCCAGTAGTTCACCCACTCGCCTCCGGGTAAATAAACGACCCGGTGCTCGGTATCAGGCGTTGTTATCGGTGCAACGATCACGTTGTCCCCAATCATAAACTGATCACTTAAGTTAAATGTGTTTTTATCCTCAGGATACTCAAAAACAAGCGGACGCATAACCGGAAGTCCTGTTAATGATGCATCTCTGAACAGTTTATAGAGGTGAGGCATCCAGATGTAACGAAGGTCGATGTACTTCTTTACATTTGCCTCCACATCTTCACCAAAGCTCCACGGTTCTTGGCGAAGGGTCCCTATGGCACTGTGGTTTCTGAAGTATGGGGTAAAAGTACCGAACTGTGTCCAGCGGGCAAGGAGCTGTCCGTTAGCGTCGTGTGCAAAACCGCCAACATCCGGTCCGCAGAAAGGTACTCCGCTCATCCCGAGGTTCATACACATTGGCAAAGCAAGCTGAAGGTGCTCCCAGAAGCTGCGGTTATCCCCGGTCCACACGCTTGCATACCGCTGAACACCTGCATAGCCTGCACGGGTTAAGAGGAAGGTCCGCTTTCCTTCAAGGTTGTTCTTCATCCCCTCGTATGTCGCCTCACCCATTTTCAATCCGTAAATGTTATGAAGTTCCCGGTGTGTTTTTGGATTGCCGTTATTATCGTGCATCACTTTCGTGTCCATCGTTTTTGTTTCATTAAACACAGCAGGTTCATTCATATCATTCCAGATGCCTTCGATTCCAAGATCAGAGTAGAATTTGTGTTTGCCGCCCCACCACTTTTGAACACTGTCACTTGTAAAGTCAGGGAACGCGCTGTTTCCGGGCCACACGTCTCCGTAATAGACGTTACCTTCTATATATTTACAGAAACGGTCGTCATGGACCCCTTCCTGATATGCCTCGTATTCAGGATCTTCTTTTACGCCCGGATCGACGATCGGTACGAGACGGATCCCTTGTTCCTTCAAATCAGCTACCAGTTGTTTCGCATTTGGGAAACGGTCTTCATCAAATGTAAAGACACGGTACCCGTCCATATAGTGAATATCCAGGTAGATCGCATCTACAGGGATGCTTTTCTCAAGAAAATTGCCCACAAGCTCACGAACTTCTTCTTCTGTTTCGTAGCTGTAGCGTGACTGATGAAAACCAAGTGCCCATTTAGGCGGAAGCGGCATCGTTCCCGTAAGAGATGTATACTGAGAAAGAACCTCCTTCATCCCAGGCCCAGCCATGACGTAGTAGTCCATCTGTCCGCTGTCCCCGCTGAAAGAATACGTTCCTGCTTCTGTGCGCATGTTAAAGTGGGTTTTCCCGGTGTTGTCGAAGAACAGGCCGTGAGCACGCCCGCCTCTTAATGTTAAAAAGAACGGAATTGATTGATAAAGAGCGTCGGTTTCCGGGTTATGGGGAGCGTACACATCTGTGTTCCACATCGTCATTTTTTCGCCTTTTTTATCAAGAAAGCCTGTTTTTTCTCCAAATCCGTAGTAATGCTCGTAAGGCAGGGCTTCTTTGTAACAGATCACTTTTCCCTCATGACTGTGACCCATTCCTTTTTTCCCTTCACCGACGATGATCTGTCCGTCAGAATCCTTGAATGTAATCCGCATCGGTGCTTTTAAAACGTGAAGGCTCATCTCCTGAGCTGTGAGAGTGACCTCCTCATCTTTCTCTTGAACAGAAACGTCGACATACCCCGGTTCCTTAATCACAGCAAAGCTTCCCTCAAGGACAGGGTCCTGCTTTTGATTCATCACTACCCGGGCCACACTGTCACTGTAAAAAAGAACATTCACAGTCCCGTTGTCACATTCAAAAACAAAACGACCCTCCTTTTTTTTAAATGAGCGGACATTGCCGATATCATGATGGTTCGTTCCTTCGATTTGCTGCTTGTTTCCTGGGTGAATCGCAAAGCTTGTATCTTGCATAGCTATATCCTCCTGATCACATCGTTTGTTTCCCCTAAGGCATTATTTTTGGTTACGATTGTAGTTAAACAGAGGCTGGATGGAATTTGTGTCGTTCCACCTTCATGACCTTTGCTTTCCCAAGTGCTTGGTCTACGCAGGTAAAAGGCTGTGTTAAACAAGGGTGTTGATTTACACTCATTGCACTCCTTTTCCACTTGGGCGACGGTGAGCTTCCTTAAGGTATATATCTGCTTCTTCCTCTGCCAGTAACGCTACGAAGATATGTGCGTCGAAGAGATACGGGCATAGGAAGAAGTAGAGTATGTTAATTTATTCGCTCCCTGGCGCATGAATTAGGCATGCGGTTTTTCGGTTAAGGGCATTGTGCTTCGTTGAACGGAATACCGACACTCCTGCGGAAGTGTGAGACAGGCGAGACTCCGCAGGGGTAAAGCCCTGATGAGGCTCGGCGCGAGTCGGCGAAAAGTGAGCGTATTCCGTTCAACGAAGCTGAATTTCAATTCCTTTTAAAGTCAGCCTTTTAGAAAACTGCTAAAGAAAAAGATACGGCAGGAAGAGGGGCATCTTCCTCATCAACCGTATCTCTTCTATTAACAATTCTGAAACACTTACCCTTTCGTTGCCCCTGAAGTAAGTCCTGAAATGAGATAACGCTGTAAGAACAAGTAAACCAATGCAATTGGCACGGCAATCAGAATTGCACCTGCAGCAAATCGCGTGAAGTTGTTGGCAAACTGGTCATTTACAAAGTTAAACAGGCCAAGTGCAAGCGTGAAGTTCTCCGGACTTCGAAGAACGATACGAGGCAGGATAAAGTCCATAAACGGTGCCATAAAGTTAAAGAGCGCAACTACCGCAAGGATCGGCTTCGCAAGTGGTAGCATGATCTGGAAGAACACACGGAAGTGTCCCGCCCCGTCAATACGTGCACTCTCGTCAAGTTCACGTGGAATTGTATCAAAGTATCCTTTTACGAGGAAGGCATTCATAGGAATCGCTCCACCTACATAAATGATGATTAAACCAAGAAGGGAATCAAGAAGACCCACAAGGTTAAGTAGAATGTACAATGCCACCATGGCCATCAGTACCGGGAACATTTGAAGAAGTAAAAATGCGTAAAGACCATTTTTGCGTCCGATAAACCGGTACCTGGAGAAGGCATAGGCGACTAAAGAAACCATTAATGTTGCAAAGAATGATGTGGCTAATGCAACAATCAAAGTGTTTTTATACCAGGTTACATAGTTACTTCTCGGGTCTGTAAACAGCCACTCATAATGAACGAATGACCAGTTTTCAGGGATCATTCGTGCACCGTACAGGCTTGTGCCCGGGTTAAGGGAGAGCCCGAATGCCCAGAGAAGAGGATACAGAATAATCACGAACATCACAGCGATAACCCCGTAAATGGCTGTCAGTTCAAGGAAGTTTTTTCTTTTTTTACTCATAGGTCTGCGTTTTTTTACTGCTGTGCTCATTAAATGTTCCCCTCCTCTTTAAACGATCTTGTGCGTCGGAACCATAAGAATGCAAAGACAACGACAATCAGTCCGAGAATAATGGAAATTGCGGCAGCCATATTGAACTGCTGATTTTCAAATGTAAGTCCGTATACCCAGGAAATCAGAATATCGGTACCCCCGGCAACCTGTCCCCTCACCGGTGGTCCACCCTGGTTAAACAAGTAAATGATATTAAAGTTATTAAAGTTTCCAGCGTATTGCATAATCAAAAGCGGTGCTGTAGCAAACATGACGTGCGGGAACGTAATGTTTGAGAACTTCTGCCAGCGGTTGGCTCCGTCAATATCAGCCGCTTCATACCAGTCGGCTGAAATACTCTGAAGCACCCCTGTAAACAGTGCGAAAACAAATGGGAACCCAAGCCAGGTCTGAATCATAATCAAGGCAACCTTCGCCCAGAAGGGATCACTCATCCACGGAATGCCGGATCCGAACAACGGAACAATAATGTCACGGTTAATCGCACCGAAGTTGTCATTAAACAAGGCAGAGAAAATAATAATTGTTACAAACGCAGGTACCGCCCATGGAAGGATGAATACCGTACGGATTAAACGTTTACCCTTAACCCGCTTATCATTTACGATTATCGCAAGGAACAGGGCCAGTCCGATTTGAAGCGTCGTCGCAACAAACGTCCAGATTAACGTCCAGGATAAAACATTGAAGAACGTATTTCGCCATTCATTGATGGTAAACAATCGTACAAAGTTATCAAATCCAACCCATTGAAGAAGGTTTCTCGGCGGTGCGTTATAGAGGTTGTAGTTCGTAAACGCCAGGAACACCATAAAGAGAAGAGGAAAGATAACAACAAAAATGAGCAGGAAAAGTCCAGGTGCTACTAAGTAATAAGGGAATCCGGTATCCCAGGCGTTTTTAAATCCTTGACGGAGGTCCGGAACTTCCCAGCCTAATTGAATTCTCTTTGCGTCTTTACGAGCATCAATAATATTCAGTACATAAAAAGAAATAAAGAATGTAAGAAAAATAAGTGAGAGTATACCGTAGCTTAAAAAGATACGGGAATCATCATCTCGTGGTGTCTCTCCGAGGGTGATTAACCCTTGTAATCCATCGGCGATAAACCCATACATCACACCAATGAAAGCCGCAAAGAGAATGAATAAGGTCGCACCTTTCCAATATCGTTTGTTGTACATCTGCCCGAATCCCGGAATAATTGAGAGCAAAGCAGCTACAGTTGGATTGTGTCGTTCATTTACGATTTTCACATCTGGTTGGTTATCGTTTGCAGCCATAGTCGCATCCTCCTGCTTTAAAGAATCAGGATTGGAGAAATCATTCCCCAATCCCTACTTTTATTACAAATACTATTGACCCATGATTGCGATTTGATCGCGGATCTGTTCAACAGCTTCTTCCATTACTTCCTGTGGATCTTCACCTTGAGAAATAAACTGAAGTGCATCACTTACCGGCTCCCAAACCTGACTCATTTCAGGAACGTTTGGCATTGGCTCGGCAACTTGAGTCTGTTCAAAGATAGGACCCATGAACTCGTCGTCAATTTCTACTGCAGTGTGAGCTGGAAGCTCTCCCGCTGTCTCGTAATAAGTTTCTGAGCTCTCAGCATTTGTAATAAATAGTGCAAGCTCTGTAGCCCAGTACTTATCTTCACTGTACTCAGATACCAACCAGCCTTTATTTCCTGAGAATGAGTTAAGCTGATCGCCATCCCACTCAGGAAGCATCGCAACAGCAAGGCTGTCACCTAGAGCATCCCGGTAGTCAGGGATTGCCCAAGGACCAGTGATTACAGCTCCTACTTTACCGTCTTGGAACAGTCCGTTCATAACATCTCCATCGATACCCGTTGGCATGTAACCGTCTTCAAACCAAGATTGAATTAAAGCAGCACCTTCAACAGCACCTTCGTTGTCAAGACCGATGTCTTCAGTGTCATAAGCTCCGTCAGCATCCTGGTTAAAGATGTATCCACCTGCTCCAGTAAGGAACGGGTAAGCGAAATAAAGGTTTGTTGCTTCCATTAGGAAACCATACTCATCAGCACTTGCATCAGTAAGAGAATCTGCGATCTCCATAAGCTCGTCAAGAGTCTGGGGAGCTTCTTCAACAAGATCTGTGTTGTAGAAAAGAGCATAAGTTTCAACTACTGCAGGGATACCGTACTGGATTCCCTCGTAGCTGAATGCTGTAACTGCTTCTTCGTTGTATTCAGAAAGACGCTCTTCCTGGTCAGCAGTAAGCTCAAGCTCAGCTGCCAATCCTTGAAGGACGATATCTCCCATACGGTCATGAGGCTGGAAGAAAAGATCAGGACCCTGGCCGGAAGAACCATCCAGTGAAACAGCCTCTGTTTGATCTAACATTGAGAAAGGAGTAATGTTGATTTCAATTCCATGCTCATCTTCAAAACGTTGTGTGATCTCTTCGTAAGCATCCAATTGTGAATCTTCATCGTTTACCCACATATCAAGCGATTCTGGTTTTTCAGGAGCATCAGAGTCTGCCTGAGCTTCCCCTTCAGCTTCTTCGCCAGCGTCTTCTCCGTTTTCATCTGTGTCAGGATCTGCTGGTGCGTCGTCATCTCCGCCTCCACAAGCTACTAATGCGATGGAAAGTACGAGCATCATCATCAGTGTTAAAAGAAACTTGCCTTTAAACATGTTGTTTCCCCCTTTAATTAAATGGTTACATCCTGTGCAACCTGTTGCCTGTCCATTATCACTCCCGGCCTTTGGTACATCTGCGGGTTTCAATATCTGAATCCGCTTTCATATGTACACCAGTACGTGAACTGGCAGTTACTGTCCAAGCCTTTAATGACAGCACGTCCAGTTAGTCCCCGGCTCCAGTGCAAGAGGTCGGACAACCGTTTGCACAAATGAGGCAAAAACAATTCCACGGTTTTGCCGTGAAATCGTTTGCATCACTATTACAATTTCATTATATATTTGGGCTGATAGAAATACAACCCTTTTTCAAAAATAATTGTAATCGTTTTCTTTATTGCTGTAATGAGGAAGCTGTTTCTTTTAAAACGAGCGTTGTTTCGGCCAGCTGCCTTTGCTTTTCTGATTGAAAGCCGATCGTTTCCGTCACCTGTCCTGTCTTTTCCTCCAGCTCTTTTGCCACATCAGACAGGTTTGCAACTGCCGTTACCACTTCTTCAATAGCTCTGTTAATCTGTTCTATAGCCACTGACGTTTCTTCTTGTTCATGATGCAGGGATTTACTTTCCGTTTCAATACGCGAAAATAAACTGGTCGCTTCTTCCGACTGCTCTTTCGCTTTCAGACTGGCAGACTCGAAGGAATGAAACGTTCCTTTCATTTCAACCGTTTCATCTCTGATATGTTCAATAGCTTTTTTTGTGTTTTTTGAAAAGTCCGAAGTCCCGTTGGAAAGCTTCCTGATTTCTTCTGCCACAACAGCAAAGCTTCTTCCGGCAGCTCCTGCTTTAGCAGCCTCTATGGATGCGTTGATAGCCAGTAGATTTGTCTGGGCTGAAATATCATCAATGCCTTTCATAAAGGCAGCAATGTTTTCGACCTCCTCAACCATCCCGATCATTTTTTCCGCCATCGTATGTGTCTGTCTCGAAAGGGCTTCTACGTCCCCTGCCATTTCACTTACAGCTGTCGCCCCGCTCGCAGCCATTCCATTCATTTGCTGCATTTTTATCGTCACTTTCCCGGACGATTCTTTAATTTCAAGAGCACTTGCGCTTACCTCTTCTGTTATCGCTGATATTGTATCTGTTTCTTCAGCCTGAGTCTGGACATGCTGCTTAAAGTCTGTCATTGTCTCAAGCACTGTTCCCATTTGTTCAAGCTGGCTTTGAGACTCTTTGGATACCGCTTCACTAACATCAAAAACCTGTACACTCGCTTCTGAACTGACCCGCATTGACTGTTCCAGCTGGCGCCCCATTTCATACAGACTTTTATCAATTTCATTAAATTCATCCCTGCGTCTGCTTTTCTGTACAAATGCAAAGTCTCCTTCTTTATATGCATGGATCCGGGTCAGGACCTGTTTGACCCCTTTGTTTAAATCTCTGCTGAACCATGCCAGGACCCCTAATGGAACCAGTATTAAAAAGGCAATCGCCCCGTACAGAATAATCTGTGTGAGAACCAGAGCTTCTTCCAGCTGGGCAGACGATCGTCTCTGACCGCTTCAAGTGTCTGCTGAATTCTCGTATTTGCCTGATTTATGCTCTGGTCTGTTCTTATAATTTCAGGCACAACTCTGTTCCTGATTCTTTCCACTTCATCTCCGACATAAATTGATTGAAAATGCGTTTCACTAATCCCTGCGTAGTTATTGATGGCCTTTTCAAACAATGAAAAATAATTACTCATTTCCTGATGATCACTGACTTCCCTGTTAAGCTCAGTAAACATTTCCCCCGCTTCCCCTAGAAGCAGATCCGCTCTTTCAATCCGATCCTCATTATACCCTGAAGTGACAAGTTGAAAATGAAGGAGCCCCACTTGATTGACTGTGTTTAACAGCATCGAATAGTCTTCCTGAAATGCTGCTGACTGTTCCAGAGTAGCCGTTTCTCTGGTCACCTTTTCATTGGCGTAGAGGATTGCCGCTCCCCCTGCTGCACTTGCGAAGACGATAAAACATACAAGAAAACCAAGTTTATGTACGAGCTTCACCTGTTCCAATGGCTTTTGTCTCTTTTTCTGTTCGGCCATCTTTCCCCCTCCTTCTTTTTAAAAAAGCGCAATCGATTGCACTGACCGAGACAATTATACCATGAAAGACCTTCCAAAAAGTGGAACCATTTTGATATTATTTTCTATTTTTCCATCAAAGCTGTGGTGACCTACATTTCGTTCTTTTTCGCTTCCTTCGTCCGCATTCTCCGGAATTCTCCAGGCGTGACCCCTTCGATCTTTTTAAAGAGTCTCGAAAAGTAGCTTCGATCCTGGATTCCTACTTCCACACATACAGAACCCAAATCCATGTTGGTGGTAATCAACAGATCTTTCGCCACTTCCAGACGATATCTGCTGATATACTGCACCGGGGTGAGACCGGTCACTCTTTTCAAGCATCTGGTGACATAATCAGGATGATATAAAAGTTCTTTTGCCACCTTTCCAAGGGTGAGCTTCGAATCCCTGAAGTGGTTTTTTATAAAATGCATCGCCTCTTCAGCGACCGTTTCAGCACTTGTTGGAATCTGGATCGCTTCTTCCTGCAGTAATAAGAGACTTTCATAGAAAAGAGTCTGCTGCTTCATCTTATCTACCGGCGACTGGGAGTGGTTAAGGAGACTCAGGTGTTCCAAAAGGTTCTCAAGACGCTCCTTCTTCTTGATTTCCCCGTAACGGGGAAGGTGCAGTGAAAATGCTGCCGGCTCTGTGAATGTACTTTCTTTTAAAAGAACGTGAGACCAGTCAAACTCTTTTTCATCCGAGAGGCTGAATGATCCCGGAAAAGAGAAATGGACCCAAAAAAATGTGGTCGGTTCCTCACATCCTTTAAACCCGCCGTGATACATCCCTGGGGCAAGCATTAAGTATTCCCCTGATTTAACAGAGAACGTGCTTTCTTCTTCCTTCATATATAATGTTCCTTTTTCTACTATTAAAAGATCGAACACTTCAAATGTCCTTGCGAAATGTTTCTGACCTTTTTTAAAGCTTCCCTTCCCGCCTTTAATAAATACCGGCAATGGGGGCACCGTAGCATTTAACAGTTTCATCGTAACCTCCAGTTCGGATTTGTCCTATTATTATCGTTATTGTACCTTCCAAAACACAAGGTGTGCCTATAAACTTAATATATCAAATTTCGCAATTGTCCATAACTGTTTCAGGAGGATTCCATATGGCACAGCACCAGGATAAAACAAAAAAGAATCTGACACTCTTTGCCCTCACGTGGCCAATATTCATTGAAATTTTTCTCCATATGTTAATGGGAAATGCCGATACACTGATGCTGAGCCAGTATGATGACAATGCCGTGGCAGCAGTCGGCGTATCCAATCAAATTATGAGTGTCATTATTGTGATGTTCGGTTTTGTAGCGACCGGAACAACCATTCTTATAGCACAGTATATTGGTGCCAGAAGAGATCTTGAAGCGAGCAGGATTGCAGTTGTTTCACTTGCCGCAAACCTCGTATTTGGCATTCTGTTAAGCGCCGTCCTGTTTTTCTCAGGTCCTTCGATATTAAGAGGAATGAACCTTCCACCAGAGCTGATGGATACAGCCCTGATGTACCTGCGCATTGTAGGCGGATTTGCCTTCGTGCAGGCGTTGATTATGACAGCCGGAGCTGTGATTAAGAGTCACGGCTTCACTCGTGATGCCATGTGGATTACTTTAGGCATGAACGTATTAAATGTGGTTGGAAATTACCTGTTTATCTTCGGTCCGATGGGCTTTCCTGAACTGGGTGCCACCGGGGTGGCCATCAGCACGGCAGCCAGCCGGACGCTCGGTCTGGCCGTTCTCGTGGTCATTCTTTATAAACGGGTAAACGGAGAGCTCCCTTTCTCTTTCATCTTTAAAGCCTTTCCAAAAACTGAACTTAAGCAGTTAATGAAAATTGGTGTCCCTTCAGCCGGTGAACACTTATCCTATAACATATCCCAGGTTGTTATCACGATGTTTATTGCATCGATGGGTACCGTTGAACTGACCACCAGGGTGTACACTACTAACATTATGATGTTTGCCTTTTTGTTTGCCATCGCGATCGGACAGGGAACGCAGATCATTGTCGGCCACCTTGTTGGTGAAGGGAAGTTTGAAGAAGCTTACAGGCGCTGTATGAGAAGTTTATGGATCGGCCTTTGGGTTACACTGGGGGCTGCCGGCCTGTTTGCTGCTTTCCGGGTACAGCTTTTGTCAATTTTTACAGATAACCCGGACATCATTCAGCTCGGGGGAATTCTCCTGCTTCTCACGGTTATTCTCGAACCCGGGCGCACATTTAATTTAATTGTAATCAACTGCCTACGCGCAGGCGGTGACGTAAGATATCCTGTATACATCGGTATCCTCTCAATGTGGGGCGTATCCGTAACGATTTCCTACACTGCAGGCCTCCTGCTAGGCCTTGGGCTTGTGGGAGTGTGGTTCTCCTTTATCGCTGATGAATGGTTGAGAGGGCTTTTAATGCTGAAACGCTGGAAGGGACGACAATGGCAGAACATGTCCTTTGTAAGAGAAGAGGACAGAAAAAAAGCATAGCAAAATAAACCAGAGAGAAACCTCTGGTTTTTTGCTGTCTATTTATATAGGAAGAAAGTTGATTGAAAATTTTTATGTTTGTGAAATTTATAAAAAGGGAATACTAATCTTTTCGGCTGTGCTAACCACCGTATTAATAATGTATCTTTGTGTATTATTATACAGCACAGGACACAAAAATACATTTTATTCCTTTAATTACAATTTAAACATACACAATTGTGCGTAAGCGACAAATACTGACAAAACAGTGATTTTGATTGAATAAACCCTTCACTATATTTTTGAAAGCATTATCTTTTTGACAACTTCATAGATTTCTGCTTAAATGTAAACAGGATACTAACAATTTTTTATACATTTGTTAGTATGAAACTATATTAAATTTTAAGGGGGAATTCGCATGAAAAAGTTCTACACAATGTTTGCCTCCGCTTTGACTCTTGGTATGCTTCTGTCCGCATGTGGCGACGGAGATACTGACGAGAACGGCGGCACTGTAGACGAAGGCGACGACAATGGCCAGGAAGAAGCTGCTGGTGATGTTGATGTTTCCGGTTTACAAATTGGTACAGGCAGTACTGGGGGTACATATTATCCTCTTGGCCAGGAAATGGCTAACGTAATCAATGCAAATATCGAAGGTTACGACGACTTTGACCTTAGTGCTGTATCAACAGGTGCTTCCGTTGAGAACCTTGCTTCCATCGGACTCGGTGAGCTTGAGCTTGGTATGACTGTTCACTTGCCTGCACTTGATGCGGTTGATGGTTCCGGGGAATTCGAAGAGCTTGATATGACAATCGACAACTTCGGTTTTATGGGCCACATCTATCCTGAGGTTATGCAGATCGTTGTCCGTGCTGATGCAGACATCGAAACTGTTGCAGACCTTGAAGGAATGAACGTTGCTATCGGACCACCTGGTTCAGGTACTCAGGACGCTGCTAAAATGATTCTTGAAGCATACGGACTTGAAGATGGAGACTACAACGCATTCGACGAAGGATTCGGTGACGCTGCAGGCCGCCTTCAGGACGGTAACCTTGACGCATCATTCGGTCTTCTTGGATTACCTGCAGGAAGCATCGAAGAACTTGCGCTTCAGCGTGACGTTAAGCTTCTTTCTCTTTCAGATGAAGCAGTATCTTACATCGAAGATAATAGCGGATATGAGCTGATGGAAATTCCTGCTGATTCCTACGATTTCATGGATGAGTCTGTAAACGCAATTACTGCATACGCAATCCTCGTTGGTTCTACTGACCTTATCGACGAAGATCTTGGGTACGAAATTGTAAAAGCTCTTTATGAAAACTGGGAAAGCGTTTCTCATGACCAAGGTCAGCACCTTGATCCTGAGAATATCATGAATGGTTCTGACGGCCTTCCAATGCACCCCGGTGCAGAGCGCTTCTTTGAAGAGCAAGGCTACTTAGACTAATAGTATACTGTCGGCCGGACCCGCCACTTGTGTCCGGCCTTTTTTAAAGAGTAAATCTCTGTTCTCCGGAGCAAAGATTGTTTTCACTCATGAACTATGATAAAACGTAAGTACCGAATGTTTTGCTCCGCTAAAGAACACGATGCGGAATACCGACGAAAAAGCAGGAAGTCCCATAACTCCCTCCTACTTTTTCGTCGGTTTTTAATTCGTACCAAATGAAAGGATGGTGATGGCATGGCAGATTTAACAAATCAACAAGCTATGGATGAAAAAGAAAAGAAGAAAATGCTCGCAAAATATGACAAAGAAGCGACATTCAGGCAGGACCTGGGCAGATGGAAATGGGTCATTGCCTTCGTTGCAATTTCGCTTACAGTCTTTCACCTTTACCGTGCAGCACCGGCGGTAGGACCTCTCGTATACTTAGTACAAGGTGCTGTTCACCTCGGAACAGCAATGGGGCTTATCTTCATGATCTATCCCGCAACAAAATCCGGGATTACAAGAAAAGGCATCCCTTTCTATGATGTTATTCTTGCTTTACTTGCCATGGGAAGCTCTTTTTATATCTTATTCCGCTATGACTGGATTACCGGTCCGGCCAGAATCATTGGTTTTGAAACAATGGACATCGTTGTGGCAACGCTCGGTATTGTACTGCTCCTCGAAGCAACCCGCCGTGCTGTCGGACTTCCGATTGTCATAATCGCCCTTGGGGCCATACTTTACGGCCTGTTCGGGACAAATCTCCCCTATGGCTTTGGCCACGGTGGATTTGACTGGTCCGGACTCGCAAGACGATTGTTCTTCTCTTCTGAGGCGATCTTCGGTATTCCGATCCAGATCTCCTCAACGTATATTTTCTTATTCCTTTTCTTCGGTGTTATGCTCGTAAGAACCGGAGTAGGTCAGTTCTTTAACGACCTGGCATTTGGTTTAACAGGACGTTTCACAGGTGGTACAGCAAAAGCTGCCGTTGCCGCTTCTGCTATGCAGGGAACAGTAACGGGAAGTTCAGTTGCCAATACAGTAGCATCAGGTTCCTTTACAATCCCAATGATGAAGCGTGCAAAATTCAGACCTGAATTTGCGGCCGCTGCTGAAGCCTCAGCGTCTACAGGTGGTCAGATCATGCCGCCAATTATGGGTGCTGCCGCCTTTATTATGGCAGAATATGTAAGTGATGTTTCTTACAGTGATATTATTGTAATTGGTATTATCCCGGCACTCCTTTACTTTACCGGTGTTTTTCTTGGGACGCACTTTGAAGCGAAACGATACGGCATTCACGGCCTTCCAAAAAGTGAACTGCCATCAGCCAAGGGATTACTTAAGCGAATGGATCTGATCCTGCCGCTCTTTACGATTGTTTATATGCTGGTTACCGGCTTCACCCCTACTGCTGCGGCATTAACGGGTATCGGTACGGCATTCCTTGTAAGTATGTTCAGAAAAGAAACACGAATGGGACCACGAAGCATTCTTGAAGCTCTTGAGCAGGGTGCACGTGTCGCCCTTCCGGTTATCGCAGCGTGTGCGAGTGCCGGTATTATCGTAGGTGTCGTTGTATTTACCGGTCTTGGAGGTAAAATTGCAGGTGCCCTGTTAACTCTTGCAGGCGACAGCTTGTTCCTGCTTCTGTTCTTTACAATGATTGCTTGTATTATCCTGGGTATGGGACTGCCGACCACGGCAAACTACGTTGTTACAGCGTCCATGGCCGCTCCGGCATTGATTGCCTTTGACGTGCCGCCGATCGCAGCCCACTTCTTCGTATTCTACTTTGGAATTGTTGCCGACATTACTCCGCCGGTATGTCTCGCCGCATATGCGGGCGCAGGTATAGCCAGGGCGAATCCGATGAGGGCTGGTGTAAACGCACTGAAACTTGCCATTGCGGCATTTATCATTCCATACGTATTTGTTTACAGCCCGGTACTCCTGCTGGAGAACGCAACATTTGCTACTCTGACTCCGGTTCTTGTGACAGCCATTATCGGAATGGTCGCGATCAGTGCCGCCATGATGGGTTACTTCTTTGCTAAACCATTCTGGTATGAGCGCATCCTTCTGATTGTTGCAGGTATCATGCTTATTATCCCTGGAAACCTCTTTATTTCCATGGGTGGACTTGCTCTTCTGATTGTCATTGGAGTTGTTCAGAAAATCCGTAATCCAGAGGGTGCGAGAGGAAATGCACCTGCTTAATAATATGCGACCCGCTATCTAAAATGATAGCGGGTTTTTCTTTTGGCAGGGAGTAAGATTGGGCATTAACGGGTTGGGTAGTCTGATTAACGGGTTCTTTCCTGCTATTAACGGGTTCTGTTTCCATTTTAACGGTTAAGTCCAATTTCTTCCTCAGCAGCCTGCCCAGACTCACCTATTCTGCTCTTCATACAGCGCTATCGCTCCGCTCGGCACTCGCAAACCGGCGGAAGGGCGCCGCCGATTCGCTTTCAGGACCGGTGCCGGCTTCGCTCATTGCATAGGACTAACAGAACCACGGCCGAGTTCGGGCCGTACTTTTAATTCCCCTTTGTCCTAATACAGCGCTATGGCTCCGCTCGGCACTCGCAAACCGGCGGAATGACGCCGCCGATTCGCTTTCAGGACCGGGTGCCGGCTTCGCTCATTGCATAGGACTAACAGAACCACGGCCGAGTTCGGGCCGTACTTTTAATTCCCCTTTGTCTTAATACAGCGCTATGGCTCCGCTCGGCACTCGCAAACCGGCGGAATGACGCCGCCGATTCGCTTTCAGGACCGGGTGCCGGCTTCGCTCATTGCATAGGACTAACAGAACCACGGCCGAGTTCGGGCCGTACTTTTAATTCCCCTTTGTCTTAATACAGCGCTATGGCTCCGCTCGGCACTCGCAAACCGGCGGAATGACGCCGCCGATTCGCTTTCAGGACCGGGTGCCGGCTTCGCTCATTGCATAGGACTAACAGAACCACGGCCGAGTTCGGGCCGTGGTTCTGTTAGTCCTCAAATACATCAAAGTTATCCCATAGGCTTTCGAGGTCGTGGAGGCGTTTTTCTACTTTTACGTGCTCGGCGCGGGTGACGGCTGTGACGAGGGCGTTGACGATGCTTAAGGGTGCTGAAAATGAATCGATAAAAGAGTTTATTTCGGTTGCTGCAATAAGCTTCAGATCACCTAATGGAACGAGTGGGCTCATATAGTGGTCAGTGATGACGAGTGTTTTTGCCCCTCTTTGTTTGGCGTACTTAAGGACTTCCACTGTCCTTTTGGTGTATCGGGAGAAGCCAAACCCGATAACGAGATCGTTCTCTTTGATATCCAGCAGGTGCTCTGAAACCCCGTCTCCCTGACGTATCATTTCAGTGTTCTGCAAAACCATATCCAGATAAAACTCCAGAAAACTTCCTATACTGGCTGCGCTCCGGTAAGCGATAATATAAATTCTGTCCGCCTCGATGGTGTTCTTAACCGCCTGCTCAAAGTGGGCAGTATTAAGCTGGTTCAGTGTCGTTTTCAGGTTTTGAATGTCATCTCCAAGGATCTCTGTAACAACATCCGAAGTCGAACCATCTTTATCCGTTGTTTTAACCAGAACCTCTGCTGACGTCATCTTTCTCTGCATCGCTTCCTGAAGGTGGCGCTGAAGATCCGGGTAGCCTTTGTAATTCAAGAAGAACGCAAAGCGTATTACCGTAGCCTCGCCTACCCCGACATGTTTTGCCAGCTTTGAAGCAGTAAGAAACGGCGCAGTCTCACGGTTTTCAATAAGGAAGTTGGCAATTTTTTTATGAGATTTACTCATTGTGACCTGATGGTTAATCATTCGCTCATAGACTTCATTTTCAAACATCGTCAAGCGCCCCTTTTTCCAATGCGGCCATTACGATCCGGTGAGTCTGTTTGTAAACACGTAATGCAAAGCATCCATTGTTTTTTTCAGCTCACGGTCACCGTGAACGGTAGCAATACTGTACCTGTTCAAAGGCTTTGTATAAATGCCCTCATTTATTAGGTGTAAGTCCAGTTCTTTTCTGAAAAAAAGATTGGTTTTACTCATATCTCTGTAGTTTTTAACCGCCTGATTTGTAAACACAAGATTAAAGATGGTTCCCATTCCAATCGTTTTCATCGGTACGGCTTTTTGTTTGAAGAATGATTCAAGCTCGTTTCTGAGCTCATTCGCTAAGGTTAAGGTATTCCTGAATTCCGATTCCAGCAGTTCAATGGTCGCAAGTCCTGCCCCTAAAATCATTGGGTGGCCATTATAGGTTCCGCTGTGAAACAAGGTTTCTTCTGCAGATGATCCTTTACTTTGCATTGTATCAAATACATCGCTTCCCGTCTTCGGGCTGGAAACGTCCATAATTTCTTTTTTCCCGCCGACAATGCCGAACGGAAAACCTCCGCCCACCACTTTTCCGAGAGTTGTGAGGTCGGGAGTGACCTGATAGACATTCTGGGCTCCTCCCAGCGATGACCTGAAACCGGTTTTTACTTCGTCGAAAATAAGGACGATCCCCTCTTCTTCCGTGACTTTTCTCAGCCTTGTTATAAATTCTTGATCTGCAGGGATAAATCCTCCCTGGACAGGTTCAATGATTACAGCAGCGAGTTCCCGGCTATGTTTTTTCAGCAGCCGCTCACAAGCTTCAGGATGATTAAATGGCAGGATAATCGTATTGGCATCGCCGCCTGGCAAAAGGCCTGCGGATTCCGGAACCGTTACCGGTTCTTCTATAGGCCCTGCTTTTTTCTCATCCGGATTAATACTGTAGAGCATCTCATTATAGCCGCCGTGGTAATGTCCTTCAAACTTCGCCACTTTTGTTTTTCCCGTGAAAGCATAAGCAAGCCTCAGTGCCAGGAGTGTCGCCTCTGTTCCTGAGTTTGTATAGCGGAGAAGTTCCATTGATGGAATGTACTCCTTTATTTTTTTTGCGAATGTTGTTTCAAGTTCATGAGGTGCTCCAAATAAGTACGTGCCATCTGTAAGTATTTGCTGCTGAAGTGCCTGTTGTATCCGGGGATGACCGTGCCCCAGAGCCAATGCGCCATACGACATTAAATAGTCTACATACTCGTTATTATCAACATCCGTCAGTGTCGGACCGATGCCATGCTTCATGACGATCGGATATGGAGAAAAATGTTTAATATTCGCCGTTACCCCTCCGGGCATATGTTTTTCACTCTCACAATAGATCCGGTATGACTCTTTCGTTTTATTGAAAAATTGGGGCAGGGGATGTGAAAAATGATGAATTGCCATTGGTAGTTAAACGCCTCTCTTTCATTCCTTCATTTTTTTGAAGTATTTACTTCATTATATGACATAATGGCTTGTACATGAAGAGAAAATTTCGCCCATTTTTAAAAATGAATGATATATTCCAAAAGTTTTTAACTATTCTAAAAATTAGCCAAATTCATATAATATTGTTATAATGAGCCTGGATAGAGGTTAGAGAAAATTAACAAGGAGGGCTAAAAAATGGCGCAACCAAAGTACATTATGAACCTTGATAAGATCGAACACATTCCTGCCGAAGAAAAAGAGAAATTAAAGCAGATTACTGACAAGTTTGTTTTCAGAGTAAATGATTATTATCTTAGTCTTATTGATTGGAAAGATCCGAACGATCCCATTCGAAAACTTGTTATTCCAAATGAAGGGGAGCTCGAGGAATATGGACGTTGGGATGCTTCCGATGAAGATACAAACTACGTTGTTCCCGGCTGTCAGCACAAATACACAACCACAGCTCTTCTCATTGTTTCTGAAGTATGCGGTGCGTACTGTCGGTATTGTTTCCGCAAGCGTCTGTTCCGGAACGACATTAAAGAAGCCATGTCTGATGTCCAGCCGGGAATTGAGTACATAAGAGAACACCCGGAAATTAACAATGTGCTTCTTACGGGTGGAGACTCTCTCATTCTGGCCACAAAAAAACTTCGTCGTATTATTGAACAGCTCCGTGAAATCGATCATGTTAAAATCATCCGCCTGGGCTCAAAAATGCCTGTATTTAATCCAATGCGGATTTACGAAGATGAAGAGCTCCTTAAGCTCATACGAGAGTACTCCACAGCTGAAAAAAGAATCTATGTGATGGCCCATATTAACCACCCTAAAGAAATAACAGAGGAGGCGAAGCGCGGGTTTGAAGCGTTGCATGATGCCGGGGCCATTGTAGTAAATCAGACTCCTGTCCTGAAAGGGATCAATCATGAACCCGAGGTCCTCGCTGAATTACTGGATAAACTGTCCTGGGCCGGTGTAACCCCATACTACTTCTTCATTAACCGCCCTGTGGCAGGAAACAACGATTTTGTGCTGACCCTGGAAGAAGCGTACCATGCAGTGGAAAAAGCAAAAGGCATTACTTCGGGACTTGGTAAACGGGTTCGCCTGTCCATGAGTCACACGTCTGGAAAAGTTGAAATCCTCGCCATCGAGGATGGAAAAGCCTACCTTAAATATCACCAGTCCCGTGACGGTGAGTATGGCAAGTTCATGGTTCTTGACTGTCCGAAAGATGCTTCGTGGTTTGACGATTTACCCGGAAACAAAGAACACTGGAAGCAACCGGGGAAAAAGCTCGAATCCTTTGAATCCGCAAATGAAAAGATCAGCCAGAAAGAAAAAGCTCCTATGGAAACGAAATAAGCCGGATATCTGAAAAGCACCCGCTTATAGCGGGTGCCTTTTGCAGTGAATCCGGCTCGGGTCATTTATAAGAAATTCGTCCCTTTCCTTATGCACGAAGGCACTGATAAAGTTCGATCTTTAACTTTTCCAGTGCCTTCTAAGCAATGAGCGTAACGGTTGCACTTTTTATCAGTGGCCTCATGCACTATCGGAAGGTCAGGATTTCTCAGTCCATTATCTCACTTGACTTAATCTATTTAATAATCAAAACCATCGTCATCTACAGACATATACCCCATATGCGACATGCCGCTTCGCTGGTTCATTCCCTGCTGTGTTGACGGCGCCCCCATTTGCCCCCCGTTCCCTGGCATTATCGGCATTCCGGTTCCATTCTGGCCGTTCCCCGGCATCATTGGCATTCCGGTTCCGTTCTGACCGTTTCCGGGCATCATCGGCATCCCTGTTCCATTCTGGCCGTTTTCGGGCATCCCATGATAAGGGTTGCCCATCATCTCATTGGGACCTCCCGGCATCTGGCCCATTCCCATTACGTTCGGGCCCCCGGGCATCTGACCCATTCCCATTACGTTCGGGCCCCCCTGCATCTGACCCATTCCCATCACGTTCGGGCCCCCCTGCATCTGGCCCATTCCCATTGCGTTCGGGCCCCCGGGCATCTGGCCCATTCCCATTACGTTCGGGCCCCCGGGCATCTGACCCATTCCCATCACGTTCGGGCCCCCGGGCATCTGACCCATTCCCATCACGTTCGGGCCTCCGGGCATCTGACCCATTCCCATCATTTTGTTCTTCCCACAGTTGCAGCTCATCCAAGCACACTCCTTTTTATGTGTGTAAGTCGATATTACAGAATTCCACACCCTTTTTATCATATGAACAGAAATGTCACTCGTGATAACCACACAAGGTCCAACCGTGAGGAACGCACCGTTTTTAATCCATATCATAATGTAGAAATGCAACGTCATATACTTTGGAGGACAACCATGGCCTATATTCAGCCAGGTGTATATGAAATGAAAAACGGTGAGTCTGTTAAAATCAGGACGGCTCACACATCTGACGCAACAGAAATGAGAAAGCTCACAAAAGAAGTTATTAAAGAAGATGTCGGACTAATTTTAACGGAAGACGAGTACACATTTACGGTCAGAGAACAGGCCCAGCGGGTTTACAATTCCCTTTATTCGCCCTATCACCTCCTTATAACTGCTCTTCACGGGGGAACGCTCTGTGGAATTGCTTCTTTCGAGCCGGAACAACCCATTAAGAAAATGAGGCACCACGGTCATATAGGTCTTATTGTCGCGAAGCCTTACCGCTCCCTTGGTTTGGGCCGGCACCTTATGGAAACAATCGTTGACTGGGCGAAAAAACAAGAGACCATTAACAAAGTCAGTCTTGAAGTTCTTACCAACAATGAACCGGCGATTGCTCTATACCTTAATATAGGCTTTGAACCCGTCGGCTGTTTTCACAATCACATCCTTCAGTCAGACGGCACTTACGCCGATGTTTACCGTATGGAATTAATCACCTCCACCACAGCGTTCCAGCCCGGAGACAAGTGATTTATCTCGAGGAAAATGGTATGATAGGGCAACATGAATAAAAATCTGGAGGATCACAAAATGAACGTAGTGCTCACTACCCTTAATGCTAAATATATTCATACCTGCCTGGCCCTTCGCCTTTTAAAAAAATATGCAGAACCTGAATTTGATACAGATATTATGGAATTTACAATAAAAGATCCAGCGATGAACATCGTTTCTGATCTTTACAGCAGGAAGCCGGATGTCATCGGTTTCAGCTGTTACATATGGAATATTGAACAGACCATTCACGTGATCAGAATGTTAAAAAAGGTCCTTCCTGAAACGAAGATCGTTCTCGGCGGACCTGAGGTTTCCTATGACACTGAGTATTGGCTTGAACGAATAGCTGAAGTTGATTTTATCGTTATCGGAGAAGGAGAAGAAACGTTCAAGCACCTGTTAAAAGAAATGGAGGCAGGCAGCAACGGATACCATTTTGTATTCGGTCTCGGCTACCGGAAAGAAGACAAGATTGTCATTAATCCGGGACGGGGAAAACTGGACTTAAACGACATCCCGTCTCCCTATCGTCTGGACGAAGACCTAGCATCCCTGGGGAAACGGGTGACATATTTTGAGACAAGCCGGGGGTGCCCGTTCAGTTGCCAGTTCTGCCTTTCCTCCATTGAGGTAGGGGTGCGGTACTTTGATATTGAACGGGTAAAGGAAGATCTGCTCTACCTTGTAAGGAATGGAGCAAAAATGATTAAGTTTATTGACCGGACGTTTAACATCAAACGGGATTATGCTCTTGAGATTTTTGACTTTTTGATTAAAAACCACGGAGGCTGCGAATTCCAGTTTGAAATTACTGCAGACATTATGAGACCGGAAGTGCTTGAATTTCTTAACGAAAATGCACCGCCCGGCATCTTCCGCTTTGAAATTGGTGTCCAGTCTACAAATGATGCGACAAACGATCTGATTCAGCGGCGTCAGAACTTTAAAAAGCTTGCCAGGACGGTCACACTCGTTAAAGACGGCCAAAAAATTGATCAGCACCTTGACCTGATTGCCGGACTTCCAGAAGAGGACTACGATTCATTTAAACAGACATTTAACGATGTATTTGCCCTGCGCCCGGAAGAGCTTCAGCTTGGCTTTTTAAAGATGCTCAGAGGAACGGGGATGAGGGCAATGGCCGAACGGTTTGGATACCGGTTTATGGACAATGCACCTTATGAGATTCTATCCAACAACATCCTCTCCTTTGATGATATTGTCAAAATGAAGCGGGTAGAAGATATTCTTGAGAAGTATTGGAATGACCACCGGATGGACAACACGATGAAAAGACTTACAGATCACACTTTTGCCACACCGTTTGACTTTTTCCAAGAGTACGGAAATGTCTGGGATGCACAGGGCTGGTCCCGGATCGGTCATCAATTTGAGGATTTATTTACCAGGCTTGATTATTTCCTCGAAAAAACAAATGCCCCTGATATCTACATTGTCCGGGGGCTGATGAAACTTGATTATTTACTGCACCATAAGCATAAACCGAGAAAGCGCTGGTGGACTCCTGATTTTGATAAAGAGGAGCAAACCCAGGTACGGGAATACATTTGTGAGCACCCGGCAAGCGTTTCAGATGAGTTTGCAGACCTCAATCTCTCAGACAAGGAAATTCATAAACATGTGGTCATTGAAAAGATTGACTTCAATCTGGACAGCTATCTTAAAAACGAGACGGTTCGAAACGGAGCGTATCACCTGATTGTTTATTACAACCCTAAAACCCTTCAGGCTGTTCCGTTTACCGTACCGGAGAATGCAGCTTCCGATTTAAAAGAAAAAACGAGTTAAGAGAAGGAGGACCGCACATGCTTAAATGGGCATTTTTTCTGATTATAGCCGGTGCCGCTCTTTGGGGAACGATCGGTATCTTTGTCCAGGGTCTGTACGATCTTGGCTTTACACCAATTGAAGTTGTGGCTATTCGTGTAATTGTTGCGCTTATCGTCATGACACTCATTGTTCTGGCTAAAAGCCCGGGGCTGTTCCTTGTAAAACCAGCGCACATGCCGTTGTTTTTCGGTACAGGCATTTGCAGTATTGTCTTTTTTAACTGGGCTTACTTTACAACCATACAGGAAATCAATTTATCAGTAGCTGCTGTCCTTCTATATACCGGACCGGCATTTGTTACCATTCTCAGCCGGATCTTTTTCAAGGAATGGATTACACCGCAGAAAATCGCAGCCCTTTTTGTAACCTTGGCGGGCTGTACTCTTGTTATCGGACTGTTCCCGTTAAACGCAGACCAGCTCTCTTTTTACGGCGTTCTTGTAGGTGTGGGATCCGGGTTTGGCTACGCCCTTTACAGTATTTTCGGAAAAAAAGCTTCCAAATCATATTCCTCACTGACCATTACGTTTTATACGTTTTTATTCGCTTCTGCCGCCCTGATTCCGGTAATAGGAATCGCAGATATGTCACAACGGCTCGCTTCATTGGAAGGTTTACTATTGGCTCTCGGACTCGGGACGATACCGACAGTATTTGCCTATCTTTTCTATACAGCCGGGCTCAACCACGTCGAGTCCAGCAAAGCTTCCATTGCGGCTACTGTGGAACCCGTTGTGGCCGCCATGATCGGTGTATTTGTATTCCACGATCAACTCACCTTCTGGCAGGGAGTCGGCATGATTTGTGTGCTTCTGGCTGTATTTATCATTCAGCAGGGTCGTAAGGTTAAAAAGACCCGGCAGCCTCATGCCGTAAATGGATAAACCTTTGTGTTTAAAGCTGTTTTTCTTAGGGAAACAGTGATGTAAGAACATAAAGGAGGAGAATTATTGTGGCAGATAAAAATGTAGATGTGGACAAAAGAAATGAAGATGTAGAAAAGAAACACGACAGCAGTCGCGTCGCTTCCACCTTTATTAAGTATGCAGCTTACCTGATTATCTTTTTCGGTATCCTGTGGTTTCTCATTAATTACATCCTACCGCAATTTTAAATTCTGTTATTTTAGAGGCTGTGTTTGGAGGATATGATCAACCATACCTTTTACAGTCACAAAAAAACGTGAGCCCGGGCTCACGTTTTTTTTCGCGGGGTTATCTCCAGCCCTTCTAAATAGAGGACATGATGAATAGCCTGCTGGTATTGAGAAAAGGTCCTTTCTTCGACTTTTACCTTGTTTTTTGTAAAGAGTTTAACCAGTTCTGAAGAAAAGCCACAAAAGAACGTGTGGGCCCCCAATAGCTGAACAGTAGCCCTGAGTCTTTCAAATTCATCAACAAGCAGTTCGTTTTCAACCACCGTCACACCTGAGAAATCAAAAATCAGATAGTCTGCTCCACTCTTTACACATTCAGTAAGCACCCGTTCCCTGAGGTGGTCAAACCGTCTTTTGTCAAAAGTCCCGATTAATGGCGCGAACAAGGCATTGTTAAGAACAACAGGTAAAATCGGTGTTGACATTTCCTCGATCATTTTTTCACTTTTCATACGCTGCTGCTCTTCTTTGGTTACATCCCGCCAGATAAGAATATAACCATTCATGTCTCCGTTCTGGTCAAAGAGTTCATTTACAAAAAGATCTGCCGTATATCCAAAAATCGGAACCTTCGACTTGTGGGGAAAGTTTTTCTTTTTCATCACTTTAAAAAAATTGGACTTTTGACCATGAATCTCTTGTAAGTACATGCCGATCAGGTCATCCGGATGAGCGATCGCAGGAAGATAAGGCAAGAGCTCGGTTACGAGATTTCTCGCTTCTTCATTTATCCAGATCAGTTTCATGTTTTTGTCAGCAATAAAGATATTGTCTGACATCGTTTCCATAAGTTTGAATGTATCTATTGAAAATTCATTTACTTTCATCATATGATTATCTCCCCCGCTACCCCGTTTTATGAACCGTGGATCCATGAACCTGCCAGTTCTTTTACACGTTCGATCATTTTCTCTCTCTCATGGTCCTTACAGATCAGGACACCCCCGAAGTATTCATGAAAAGCAGGCTCAAGCCCGCAGAAGCGAAAAATGGCTTCATCAAACAAACGATTCATTGTTTGATGCATTCCACTGGCGTCGTATTCTTCAGACGGAGCCCCCGTTGTGCAGATTATCGCTGCTTTTTTTCCTGTAAGCAGCGGGATGGGTTTTTCTCCATCCAATCCATAAGCAACACCATAGGATAAAACACGGTCGAGATAGCCTTTACCGGCAGCTGGAAAGCTTCCCCACCATAAAGGAAAGAGAAATGTAATGGCATCAGCCCAAAGAAAAAAACGATGTTCTGTTATGACGTCTTCTTTATAAACACCTTTAAATGAATCTTTGTACTCCTCCCTGGAGAGGAGCGGCTGGAAATCCATTTCATATAGAGAACGAACCTCAACCTGGTGTCCCTGATTTTTTAATGTACCTGCATATGCTTTTAGTAGACTTCCGTTGAAACTGTCTTTTGAAGGATGCATATAAACAAGTAAATGATTCACAAAAAACCCACTTCTTTCTATATGTAATCAAAACCTCTAACTAATTTTCCCTCTGTCCTATGCTTCCAAACCCCTTTTTCTCAGTTTCAATCTATCCCCCCAATTTGAACATAATTGTACGGGGTCTGTCCCCTGAACAATTGTGTAAAAGAGGTTGCCCAAAAGGTCGGTTTTTACCTTTTGGCTCAACCTCTAAGCAATGAGCAGAGCCGCTGTCTCCTTAATAGAGTCCGGCAGGAGGGGGTTCTCCTGCCGGGCGAGCAACTTGCGGAGACATTGCCATTAAATTTTGCCCTTTTGTGAAACCTTCTTTTTTATATGGAGGTTTAAGCTGCTTTTTCATTTTCGTTTGTATTACGGCTTGTTTCATAGAGACGCAGTTTCACAAAGAGGTACGGAGCTCCCAGAAGTCCCCACAAACCGATCAGACCGTACCGTAAAGCATCAGCTCCAAGGCTTGTACCAAGGACGATCTTGCCACCTTCCTGTAACAGGAACAATCCTGCAAGACCCACAAACAGAGCAACGGCTTTTTTTACCCAGCTTGACGGTATTTTCATTCGTATATGTTTCGCTTCCAAAAGATAACCGATTCCTGCTCCCAGAAGAAATCCGCTGTATTTCATGCCTTCGGATTCCGGGAAGATTCCCATAAGAATAAGAGGCAAAACGATCACGGCGATCCACTTTCTCTTTATTGACCAGCCGACTATCCATTTTTCAGTCTTTACATAGATCAAAAGGATCGTGGCTGCCACTGCCATGCCAGTGGTAATGTCAGTTGGCCAGTGAAGTCCTGTATATAAACGGCTCATGGAAATCATCAGAACAAGGACTGCCGCAAAGATCCAGAATGCCCTGCTTTTAAGCCAGATGGCGGTCATCCCCCATAGTGTGGCTGAACCCTGGGCGTGACCGCTTGGAAAACTGTCATAAGGATAGTGGCTTCCAACCTCTGCCGAGGAGACATACAATGAGTTTACGCCTTCTATTCCAATCGGCCGCTGGACAGCAAACATGGCTTTCAGTAATGAATTAACATAGACAGACAGCAAAAACACATATACAAGTCTGATGCCAAAAGCTTTGGACAAACACCAGTAGACAAGGGGAATCATTAAAAAGTAAAAGAGTTCATTTCCTAAAAAAGTAAGTATGTAGGCCGCTGCGTTTCCCGCACCCGTCTGCAAATCAGTAAATACCTGCAAAACCCCAATCTCCCATTCTCTCACTATCATTCCTCCTCTTCCTTTTTTGTGAAATTAACAGGTTCTTCTATACTATTATACGTGAATCCATCGAGAGTCTGAAGATATAAAAAAAACAGACCTCCTGATGGAGATCTGCATTGTTATTTTACGTATTGTTTGAGAGGCGTTTCGGCCGGTTTTCCGAAGAAGTATCCCTGTCCAAGGTCGACCTTGGTTCGGAGATATGCCCATTCGTCTTCATTTTCAATTCCTTCTGCAAGGAGAGTGACCCCGATGTTCTGGGCTACTTGTGAAATGACCTGTATTTTCTTCTGCTTATTCTCGTCCAAATGACAGTCCTGGATGAGGTTTCGGTCCAGTTTTGCAAAGTCAGGGTTCAATTCGCTCATAACATCAAGAGTTGAGTAACCTGCTCCGAGATCATCGAGAGCAACCTTTACACCAGCGTTCTGATAATACCGAAATATCCGTTTTAGATGGTTCATATCCTCTATCATTTCCGTCTCAACTACTTCGAACACGAGATCTTCAGGCCTGATCCGATATTCTTCCACCGCCCTGAATGTACTTTTAAGACAAAAGTCAGGATCATAAATGGATGAGGGGAGAAAATTGATAAACCGCTTCATCCCGGCATCCAGCATCATGGAACTCGTTCGTATTGCATTCATACGTGCCTCACTGTCGAGCATGGAATGCATTCCTGATTGCCGGGAAAATTCAAAAAGCTCTCCAGGGTTAAAATCATATAGCTGACTTCGCGGTCTTAATAAAAATTCGTATCCATAGATTTCTTCATCTACAGCTCTTACAATGGGTTGTAAAAAAGAGCGGAAAAGCTTTTCCTGTATAATTTTTACCAGTCTGGGATTCATGATTTTCATATACATTTCAGAAAAAGGAATATAATCACTTGGTTCTTCGTGAAGGAGGGAGAGGCTGCATTTAACTTTGGTACTCTTTCTCAACGGGAGGGAGTCTTTTAATTGATCCATCGTTTTCTGAAGAGCATGCCAGTCATGAAAAATCAGATCGAGCTTTCCTTTTCTGATTTTTGAGTCAAAACCTTTTGTTGTAATGATATCTTTCATATCAGAAAGGATATCAGATTGATTTGTATATATACTTAAAACTCCTTCTTTCGTTAAAGGAATTTTATTTGTGCATAAGTAACATCCGCTCATTTAATCACCTGCTTTCAAGTGTTGGAACTTTGTCAATCAGTGTCTAGTTATCAATACCCTCTGATAGGCCGTTAAAACCATAAAACCAGAAGATTCTCTTAAACTGAAAATCTTTTTCTGACAGGGTCTCCCAGCCGTATTATTAAGAAAAGATTACAAGATGAATAAATAATAAATAGCTCTTTTCATGACGAAAATCATCTGCTATGATGTAACTAATCACAGTATTAAATCAGAATATTCACTCTATTTATCTGTAATTTTGAAGACTGCTGTCCTGTTTTGTCGGATTAATGGTAATTATTATGAAGGAGGCTCTACAATGACACTTACACAAGAAGAAGTTGTTGCAAATCTGGAGGATTCCGCAGGCTGGTCACTCGATGACGAGAACTTTATGAAAAAACAATTCACCCTCCCCTCTTTTAGCAAAGCAGTAGCATTCGTAAATGAAATTGCCAGGCTCGCAGAAGACCGCAATCATCATCCTCAGATTACAATCGATCATAAAACCGTAACCCTCCGCCTCTACACGATGGATGTAGGAGGTCTTACCCAAAAGGATTTTGAATCTGCCTATGCTTTTGATTACACAATGGCCAAGTATGTAAGCTGATATTAATGCGAAAATGGCGAAAGATAAGGTTGCAATATTCCTCATCTTTCGCCCTCATTTTATTTCCCCACTGTTGCGTCTACCCAGTAGCTTGATCCGTCTGAATTCCGCTGCATGAAACCGTACTCAATTAAATACCTTCGCAGTGTGGCAAAGTCGTCATAGTAGTTTTTTAATTCAGCACTGACCTCTTTTTCGGTATAGGTTTGACCTGGAGTGAATTTCCCTGTGAGGTATTTCAGAATAACAATCTTTCGTTTTTCTTTCCTAGGAAATTGTTTGATTCTCCCGGTTGTCTTGTCGATATATGTGTCGAGAAACTTTGCTTCTTCTTTTTCATTTGTTATCCATCGTTCGTCCACCATTTTTGCCCCCTTGTGAATGGTTGTCTTCCCCTCTTTTTCTTCAAATTTCTCCATCAGAGTGAGAAACACTTTTGCCTGTTTAGCTTTTTCACGAAACTTAAACCGGTACTGTCTTACGGTTGAAACACTGCTGAAGCCGAGCTCTTCTGCAATTGCCTCATCATCTGCTCCGTCCATTAATAAACGGAGGACATCTCGTTGAATATCGGATAATCCCGACTGCCTTTTATCAAGATTGAGTAACTGATGTTCGATCGTCCCATGTTCATTACGGAAATGATGAGCAGCTGCTTTTACAGCCGTCATCAGCTGTTCCCCTGATTTAAAAATTAGACCTTCCTCAAAATACCTGCCGCAGATGACACATTGAAAGCCTCCTTCTGTGTCAGAAAAGCCTTTTTTAAGCTCTTCTATCGTTGCATTCCAAAACGGTTCGTCCATTTTTCATCACTCCTCTATTTACCAGTATAATAGTTTGTTTATAAATAAGTAAACAAAATTATTATATGTTTATTAAATAACCAACAGTTACATTGCCCTTTTTATTGTGATAAACTAAAGTTAATACATCTACGGAGGAATTTTCATGCGTTGGTTATATCTGTTTCTTGGAACTATTATGGCAGTGATCGCTCTTTACTACATTTTCACCCACAAGCAGCGAAACTCCACACAGGATTATGTCATTTACACACCTGAAAAAGATGATAAAAAGATTCATACCGGCACAAAACTTTACAAAGTGGCGCTTTATTTTTCATATGCCGTACTGCTTCTAACAATCCTTCTTTACGTTGAGATTTTCCGGAGTTTTGAGATGTCCACGCTGATCTTTGCCCTTCAGCTTCCACTAGGCATCGCGGTGCTCGTTAGCCTGGATAAGATCTTTGAAATTCGCGGGCATGGTATTGTTTTTGCAGGCTATCAGGCCAACTGGGGGAAAATCAGGCAGATCGGCTGGGGAAAAAAACGGCGGAACCGTACCCAGCTTATTATGGAGCTGGATAAGGGGACAAAGATTAAAACAACAATTGCCGATGAAGAAAAAGCACAGCTTGAGGAACTTCTTGAAAACTACGTGACATTTGATAAAGAACCTGCGGGCAAATAATAAAAACCTTCAGAACCCTGATTTAGGGGTCTGAAGGTTTTTTTATGGTATCTATGGCCTGGGAACCCTGTTTAATCACAGCAAACCCGCTTGCCTGCCTGCATAAGTTCATCCAGCAGAGGCTGTGTGTCCGGGAGAGTATGAATAATATCTGTCACCTGACCGTACCAAGGGTTCTCCTTATTTAAACTGTAGAAGATCCACTGGCCGCTTCGTCGTTCATTTACGATCCCAGCCTGCTTTAATTTTCGCAGGTGCTGGCTGATGGACGGCTGACTCATTTGAAAAACCTCAACCAGTTCACACACACAGCAGTCATCTTTATACAGAATGGCAAGCATTTTAAGTCTTGTTTTATCCCCAATCAGCTTAAACAACTGAGCTGCGTCTTCAAACGTCCGTTCTTTTGTTTGCACCGGGTCCACCTCCGTTTCATAAGCACTTACTTATGTATAGTTTACGGGCACTGCCTGGTCTTGTCAATTTACCTTGAGTCACGAATCGCTTCGATCATCAGTCGCAGTGCTTTCTCCTGAAGAGAAATGTCCATACTTGGCGCTCCCGAGGAAACGACCATCTCCGGTGTTGCAGGGACATGGACAAAGCCCGTTTTGATGAGATTTCCTTGTTTTTTCGCAAAAAGGGCCACTTCATACAGCGTATTGTTGCATATGTATGTGCCTGCTGTGTTTGAAATGCGGGCAGGTATACCGGACTCTGTGAGCTTCCGGGCCATTTCTTCAATAGGGAGGGTTGAAAACAAACCGTCTGGACCTTCGGGAACCAATGGTTTGTTTGTTGGTTTATAGCCCGTATTATCCCCAAACTTCCCTTCTCCTTCCGTATGCTGGACGTTAATTCCGATTCTTTCAGGTGTGATGCCGGCACGTCCTACTGCCACCCCGAGAGATAGCACCACATCGGGTTTAATCCGGTTTACTTCTTCCAAAAGTCTTTCTGCGCACTCTTTATAAACAACAGGCAAGACTACTGTTGTAATGGTCACTCCTTCAATCTCCCACGTTGACGCGGCTTTCGCCAGTTCTTCAGTGGGGTTTTTCATTAAGTCTCCAAATGGCTCAAAGCCGCTGATTAAGATTTTCATTTCATCCCCTCCTCCTTCTGATTGTACCACGGTCTTTAATTCCTATCTTTCTTGAACTATTTAGTACTCATCACCAGTTTATTTCTAAAAATTACCAGGACGTTACTGACCTGATGGGCTGCAGTATGGTTTTGTACATCAAATAATCCTGTTCGCTCCCCTCTCCCCCAGCGTCTATTCTTACTTTACCGCGGAAAAATTGAAGGAGGCGCCTCCGGTTTGGAGACCTTCACATGTACGACGCTGATTTCGAAGTTGTTTATGAAAAATATGAACCGCTTATTTTTTCCCTGTTAAAGAAGTTCAGGCTTCACTTTGACCAAGAGGAATATGTACAGATTGCACGTGTCGCCCTCTTTCATGCCTGGCGACGGTTTGATCCTGACATGGGGGCTTTCCCTGCGTTTGCAAAGCGTTACATTGAAGGATACCTGATCAGGGCCATCAAAAAGGATAGACGGTTGAACGACCATTGCCAGTTAATCGAACCGGTGCTCCTCGAGGATGTGGCCCCGCACTATAAAGAAGAGTCCCTTCAGCCTGTTTACGAAATCATGAACGAGGCCGGACTCAGCTTTCGTCAGAAGACTTGGGTGGAAGAAGCTGTGATCTATGAATGTAAACCACGGGAAATTGCAGCCAGGTATAAGGTTAGTGTCGATACCGTTCACACCTGGCGGAAAGGGGCGCTCAAAAAACTTCGAAGTTTTTTTTCGTAAGGTACCCCGTTTTTGGCAGGGAGCGTTTACTTATTAGGTGAAAGGCGAAAGGAGGTGATGAGATGGGCGTTAGAGTGAATACACGGTTGGCACTGAGTTTTGTGACAGGCTTTACTCACGAGGGTGAGGAGATCGTTCGCGTCAGACAGTTTCAGAACATTAACCCGGCAGCAGAAAACAGCGGATTGTCAAAAACAGCAGAAGCACTTGCTTCCCTTCAGCAGCACGAACTGGTAAAAGTGGAACGCGGAAACACGTACGAACTGACTGGAGAATAATCCTGCCCCATTAACCCTGCACGAAAGGAGGAAATCAAATGAGCAAACGACTTGAACTGTTATTTTCCAACATGGAAGGACGCTCTGTCACACTTGCTGTGGAAGATCCGATCGAGCCGGCAAACGCTGAACTAATCAACGAAGTGATGGACGAGATTCTTAATGAGAACATCTTCATGTCAACAGGCGGACCGCTCGTATCAAAGCGCGGCGCCCGTATCGTTGAACGTACTGTTGAACAGATTGATATTGATACTGAAGAGTAATATCAGGGGCTCTATTGCCGGGGGATCTGTCCCCGGCAGTCAACTCATTGAAAAGTTTCATGAAGAAGACAGCGACTTTACACAATGCTTCAGAGAGGACGGCTCATAAGGTCAAAACACCTTGTGAACCGTTCTTTTTTTAGTAAAGGCTCTTTTTAAGTCAGGTGTTGATATACGCTCATTGCACTTTCCGCGGGGGCGCCGGTGAGCCGCCAGCAGGTTTATGCCCGCTTATTCGTTGTGTAACCGCTCGTTGCTCCCACAGGAGTATCACACATTCGCTGCAATCATTCATGCTCATTAACACAGCTTTAGTAAAAGGAGGTGAGACCATTGGAATTGGACGTGTGGATTCGCGTCATTGGAGATTACGGTTTTCCTGCTGCAGTCACCTTTTACCTGCTTTACCGGATGGAGAAGAAGCTTGATCAGATAAACCAGTCTGTGCAGCTCCTCTATCAAAAGCAGATGGGTGTGCATGTGAAAACAGACCCCTCTCTTACGGCACTTCCACCAAGAAGTAAGAGAAACTGAAAAGCCCCATCCCTCCTACACCCTGTGTGACATCCTTCACGCAGGGTCTTCATGCAGGCCTTCCCAGAAGCTGAGTTAACAATGTCTGAGCCTCTTAGAAGTATCTTAGCAACTCCAGGAGGACGCTTTTCGCTGCCTTCTGTTACATAAGCAAGGGATATTTTCTCATATAAGGGTTCTCATGACTTTTAGCTCCTGTTTCTTAATAAGAATTTCTTTGTAATGTCAATCAACGTCGATCATAGCCTCTCTTCTATTAAGCCTCTAACTTTGTTAATGAGAGTCGATGCAGTCGGAATGTCCTAAAGTCTCCTGCGGTAGCGGAGGCTCGCCGGCCACCTCCGAGGAAAGCGAAGGTCATTCCGACTGCATCCGGCGTCTTACGCTTTATCGGTTCGTGCTGCTTTATAGCTATTTGGTCTGACCCTTTGTGAAATGCCTCACGTGGTGCCTGACCACTGTTATCTACTTCACAAGATAAATCTAGCATATTGGGATGCTTTTTTTCATAGAGTGGAGCATGGGTTGTTTATTTAAAGCCTGGAGATTATACATTCACATTCGGGGGGCGATTTTAATGGAGAAGGTATTGTTTTTAGAGGAGCGCAAACGGAATATGGCCGAGAGACTGCCGGCAGGCCTGCAGGTATCATCTGAGAGTACTATCGTGTACGCAGAAGAAGACAAGTTGGTTGAAGGTCTCGACCGGCTGTCAAAAGGATTGTTCACGCTCCTTATCTGTTTAGGAGGGCCTTACTTTTTATTCGTGCTCATCGAAGCCTTTCTTCGGCTGCCTTAAACGGACGTGATCCTTTCTGCCCGGTGCTGAAATGACAGCGATACGGTCAAGCTTTTCCTGAAGTCTTGAAAGGTCCCAGTCCAGAAACGTATGATGCTCCATTCCCTCTATCACATATTCAGTAAAGGACCATACGTCTTTTTTTATCATATCGCTGCCATGGGTTGAAATTTCATAAAGGGAATCCAGGATTGCCGCGAGAATGGCAGAATCGCTGCTTCCGTAATGCCGGATCTGAAAGTAGCTCTGATACAGATAGTCCTTGAACTCATAAACTTTCTTAAGGACACGGACATTCCTTTTACTGTCGTGTACGTAATTTTCCAAATACGCTTTTTTACATAAAGCAGACAGCATATGGCCGAGATGCTTGATCCCTTCTATAGCAGTAAACGGATCATTTACTCCAGGTGACAGGGAGCGCACACTGATCTCCACCAGTTTCACAATGCCATAGCGGATGTCCTGAATGCTTTCTCTCTCTGTTCCGATAATCACACGTTTGCTGTAATTCCCCTCGCTCACCTGTTTTTTATCTCCGTAAACATTCATCACCACGAGCCCGCCAGCCAGGTAATCCCCGTGAGAATAAAGGAGTTCCACGATCGTTTCGTCCTCTTCCGCCTGCTTTTTCAGCCCGTCAAGATCAATCCACTGAACATAGCCGGATTTTCTTGACTTTACCTGTGTACACGGCTTATCAAGAATCTCTTCTCCTTCCCAGTCCTCCCACGGATCATCGGGCTTAACATCCTTCTGATTTTCCCAGAACTTATCCATTACTTTGATTGTATCATTGTAAATGCTCTCGATCAGGTTCCTGATCTGAATCCATTTGGCGACGTGATGGACAAAAAATACAAAGAATCCAACAGAAATAATTGCAAACAAAACAGCAATGACGGGAGAGATGAGTACATCCACATCCGTTATCCCTGCCTGTTGTTTGGTTAAAAGAAGGAGAACAATTGCGTATACAAATCCACTGATAAACACACCGAGGATCCGCTGTGTATGGGGATCAGTGATAAAGTTTTGCAGTGAGCGGGGTGAAAACTGCGTCACATAGGTAGTCATAACTACCAGAATGGACGAAAAGGAAATGGAAGTCATTGTTAAAATGGACGCGGCAATTGTACCTAAAAGCGTGTAGGCAAGGTCGAAATCGGACAGAAAGAGAGGTGGAATGCTGTCCAGTAATTGAGGATTTCCCCATAAGTACTGATCGATCTGGTGACTTAAAAATGCAAGAATAATTGCGATGATGCCGTAAATTGCCGGGATAAACCAGTAACTTGCTCTGATAAAAAGCCACACTCTTGTCAACACGCCCACCTCATGTTCCCTTTTGTTCAATAGTGTTGGCATTATAATGAAATTTAACCATTCAGAGGGTGAGGTGGCTTTTTAATGCTATCAGCCGCAGCCTTTAATTGAAGATGGTGATGCTGACATGGCTTTCGTATTTCACGGTGTGACAGTGGACCTCCATCATGCTTCCCACAGCCACTAAAAAACGCCGGAAAGGATTAGTTTCCCTTTTCGGCGTTATCATCGTGTTATACAGGCGTTACATACAGGAGAATGGAGAGAAAATGGGTCACCGAAGCTGCCAGAACAAAAAGATGCCATACAGCGTGGTGGTACTGAAACTTTCGCCAGATGTAAAAAAGTGTGCCTACAGTGTACAGAACACCACCTGTGACGAGAAGAACAATACCTCCCATTTCGACTGTTGTTGCAATCGGCTTTAAAACAAACACAATCATCCAGCCCATCGCAATGTAAAAGAGGGTTGATAAAAAAATAAACCGCTTCACAAAGAAGACTTTAAATACGATACCGACCGCTGCCATTGCCCATACAACAGACAACAGAATCCAGCCTGTTGCACCGTCCACAACGATGACCATTAACGGTGTGTACGTTCCGGCGATAAACAGATAGATCGCCGAATGGTCAAGAATTTCGAACACATTTTTCGCCCTGCCCTGTCTGAGGCTGTGCAAGAGAGTGGAACAAACGTACATGAGCAGCAGGGTCACGCCGTAAATCGTAAAGCTGATCACGTGAGAGGCAGTTCCGTACATACTGGCGAAAACAATGAGCAGTGTCAGAGCAGCCACGCCAAATGCCGCTCCGATGCCATGGGTAATGGCGTTAGCAATTTCTTCCCGTTTCGTAAATGTGTGGGTCTGTTGCATGTGCAAAACTCCTCCGGTAAATTAGTTTGAGTGCGTTCAGTCAGGAGGACAGGTTTTGCAGGCCCTTTGAACCTTCTCTTTTACATTCTGTTTTGAATGGACGACACTTTCCAGGTGCCATCTTCTTTTTCGAATTCCAGTTCAACTACGCGTATAAGGTCGTTTTCTTCATGTTCAAAGGAATGGAGAGTATACAGAACGGAACAATGATCATTTTCACTATCATACTCAAAAGCCGTCTGCTGGAGAAAGTCCAATTCTGAAACATTCAAGCTCATGTAATGAAAGGAACCGATTACTTCTTTGTCACTCCGAACATGAATGACGTCATTCTCTTCGTCCGTTTCTACATGATCCGATGTGAGAAGGGACAACTGCTCGTGGTCCCTCTTGTGCATCGCTTCGAAAAAGTTCAGTGATATAGCATCGATTTCTTCCCGCAATGCCAGTTCTTCATCTTTTAAAGCTTCTGTATCATAAGCCTGTGTCTTATACGTAAGTATATCATTTTTAAGCCGGTCATTCTCTTCCTGAAGCTCATCAATTTGTTCCTGAAGGGTCTCAGCCTGTCCTGAATACTGTTCCAGTTGCTTAACGAGCCGCTCATTCGTATCGATGAGCTTTTCAATGTCTTCTGTTTCATCGAGTTCCTGAAGTTCCTCTGCCGACAATTGATCATCATCACCTGAACACCCGACGAGCAGCATGGCTGTAAAAAAGGGAACCAGCAACTTTTTCATGTTTGTCACCCGCGTTCATCGTAGTTTAGATATCTCTATTATACAAAAATTCGATACAAGTAAAAGATTTCCTTTACCTAATTGGCTAAGTACCCATTTTACCCTACTAAAGAGCTATACCACAAGAGAATCTCCGGAATGTGAATCAAATCACCCAGTGCCTGACCCTCTGTGAACGGATTCACAGAGGGTCAGGCACTGGGTGATCTATTGAGCAATGCACAAAAAAAAGAAGCCGGCCTCATAGTTTGAGGCTGGCCTGAAAGAACATCGCATTGGTCCCGTAACATTACCAGAATAATAGTGCTCCTAAAGCAAAACCGCTGATTGCGGCGAGGGCAACCGGGTAAACATAGGGACGATACCCATAGCTGCCATAATACCCATATCCAAATCCCCCGAATCCTCCCCGGGGGCCTCTTCCCTCAATATAAACAGTGCTGGGTGTGACCCGCACGATTCTGCCTGCATGCTGACGTCCGGAATGTTCTATAATTCGAACGTTACGACCTTGATTGCGACTGCATACGTTATAGTAGTGTGCACATCGTGACAACGCATCCACCTCCTCTTCATACACCAGTCACAATCAGTGTATTTTCAAAAAGAGGTTTGGTTTGTACAAACATCACGACTTGTATGTATTTTCATAGGAAAGTAGGTTGGCCTGTGCAAAATGAGTATACGTATACAGACATGCTTGCGTATTTCGGCGTAACCACCGCCCATCCAGGCGGGAAAAACATCACCGCCCGTGCAATTGATCTGCTGCCCATCGTCAACGGAATGAAAATTGCTGAATTAGGCTGCGGCCTCGGGGACACTGCCCACTTTCTTGCAACAGAAAAAGGAGCGAACGTTTACGGCATTGACGTCCACCCAGTGATGATCCAAAAAGCTCGCGAACGTCACAAAGATGCTTTTGACAGAAAGAAACTTCACTTTCTCCACACCGATGCTGCCAGCATTCCCTTTCCCGATGAATCCATAGACGGGATTATCGCTGAAAGTGTACTGAGCTTTTCCAACGTCCACGATGTGTTAAAAGAATGCAGACGGCTTCTCAGGCCCGGGGGGTTTTTCGCTTCTCTGGACCTCGTATGCGACCCGGCATTTCCTATTGTCGAAAAAAAAGAGTACAGTTCCTTTTACGGTATGAAGCAACTCTACACAATGAATGAATGGCATGACCTTTTAAAAAGCTATAATATGCACGTACAGCACACCATTGAGGAGAACCCTGCAAACCTGCCTGCTGGCGATATTCCTGAACTTCTTCTCAGCGATGACGTTCCCCTTAAGTGCTATGAAATCATGGAAAATCACATCACCATGCTCGAAAAGAACCAGCCCTTCACCCGCTACGCCTACTTCATCTGCAAAAAAGACGACCAAATGAACCTCATCTAAAGTTCTCGAAAGTTCGGGGGAAAGTTCGGGGGTCTGTCCCCGCACAATTTGCGGTGTTCGGTTGACAAAATGAAAAGAGGTTGATCCAAAAGGTCGGTTTTAACCTTTTGGATCAACCTCGAAGCAATGAGCGGAGCCATTACATATCTTCTTTTGGACTTTTGAGTCAGATTTTTTCCCTATTCGTGCCCTGACACGCAGGTCACTTTTTAACGCGAACTTAGTTCACGCTGCCTTGTGTGGTTTATTTAAGATCGAAACGATCTGCGTTCATAACCTTCACCCAGGCAGCGATAAAATCGTTCACAAACTTCTCCTGGCTGTCGTCCTGGGCATACACTTCGGCATAAGCACGAAGGATGGAGTGTGAACCGAAGACGAGGTCCACTCTCGTTGCCGTACGCTTGACTTCACCTGTCTTACGGTCGCGTCCTTCGTAGATCCCCCCGTCTACTGGCTTCCACTCTAACCCCATATCAAGAAGGTTTACAAAGAAGTCATTCGTAAGTGTACCGACACGATCCGTGAAGACACCATGCTCAGTGCCACTGTGGTTTGCACCAAGAACACGCATCCCGCCGATCAGCACCGTCATTTCAGTGGCAGTCAGATCCAGCAGCTGTGCCTTGTCCACCATCAGGTCTTCCGGTTTTATACTATACTCTTTCTTCTGGTAGTTGCGGAAAGCATCCGCCGGCGGTTCAAGTACTTCAAAGTTTTCTACGTCCGTCTGTTCCTGTTCAGCGTCTCCGCGCCCCGGTGTAAACGGAACCGTTACATCAAAGCCCGCATCTCTTGCCGCTTTTTCCACAGCTGCACTACCGCCAAGGACAATCAGATCAGCCAGGCTCACATTTTTATCCAGGTCTTTTTGAAGATCTTCAAATGCCGACAGCACTTTTGAAAGCTGTTCAGGTTCGTTGGCATCCCAGTCCTTCTGTGGCTCAAGGCGGATGCGGGCACCATTCGCGCCCCCCCGCTTATCTGAGTTGCGGAACGTGCTTGCGGAAGCCCAGGCTGTTTTGACGAGTTCGCTTACAGAAAGACCTGTTTCGAGAATCTTCCCTTTTAGCTCTTCGATTTCCGAATCCGATAATGTGTAATCCACCTTTGGTACCGGATCCTGCCAGATAAACTCCTCTTCCGGAACTTCCGGACCGAGGTACCTGTCACGAGGACCCATATCACGGTGAAGAAGCTTGAACCACGCACGGGCAAAGGCATCAGCGAACTCGTCCGGATTTTCGTAGAAACGTCGGGAGATCTTATTGTATTCCGGATCTTCACGCATTGCCATGTCCGCTGTCGTCATCATTGTCTTCACCTTTTTAGACGCATCGTGTGCATCAGGTGCCAGATGTTCCTCGTCCGGATTCACAGGCTCCCACTGATACGCACCGGCCGGGCTCTTAGTGAGCTCCCACTCGTATCCGAACAAAAGATCAAAGTAGCTCATATCCCATTTCGTAGGCGTCGGTGTCCATGCTCCTTCAATTCCGCTTGTGATTGTAAACGCACCATGACCTGTTTCGTGGGTGCTTTTCCACCCGAAGCCCTGGTGTTCAACAAGTGAGCCTTCCGGTTCTTCAGATACATGCTCTTCCGGGTCTCCTGCGCCATGAGCCTTACCAAATGTATGACCGCCGGCAGTGAGTGCCACGGTTTCTTCGTCGTTCATTCCCATACGCTTAAACGTATCGCGGATGTCGTAGGCACTTTTACAAGGATCCGGTTCCCCGTCCGGCCCTTCCGGATTTACATAAATTAAGCCCATTTGTACAGCAGCAAGAGGATTCTCCAGGTCACGCTCACCGGAGTATCGGTTATTCCCGAGCCATTCTTCTTCAGGACCCCAGTTTACGTCTTCCTCAGGATGCCAGATATCTTCCCGGCCTCCCCCAAATCCAATGGTCTTTCCACCCATGGATTCAATCGCCACATTTCCTGCGAAAACGAGGAGATCTGCCCATGAAAGCTTGTTTCCATATTTTTGTTTTATCGGCCAAAGGAGGCGGCGTGCTTTGTCCAGGTTCCCGTTGTCCGGCCAGCTGTTAAGAGGAGCAAAGCGCTGTGAACCGCTTCCCCCGCCACCGCGGCCGTCTGCCATACGGTATGTACCTGCCGCATGCCAGGACATACGAATAAAGAACGGGCCATAATGACCGTAGTCCGCAGGCCACCAATCCTGACTATCTGTCATAAGATTAAGAAGGTCCTTCTTCAAGCCTTCATAATCAATTTTTTTAAATTCTTCTGCATAATTAAAATCTTCTCCCAGTGGATTCGTCTTCGTGTCATGCTGATGAAGAACATTCAATTCAAGCTGGTTTGGCCACCAGTCTTTGTTTGATGTCCCTCTGGAAGATTTACCAGAACCACCTTCACCCGTAAACGGGCACTTGCCAACGTTTTCATTGTCCATACGTATTTCCCCTTTCTGTTTTGAGAAGAGTAAGTAGCAAACAAACTTGCCTTTCATCGTACAAACTAAAACTGGAGACAATATACGTTCTTACATTGTAATTATATTAAATGATCACCAAAATAAAAAGTAATATGCAGAAGATTGTAAAAATAGTAAATATATTTAGAGGTTTACTAGTATTTGAGCACGAAAGTTCGGGGGTCTGTCCCCGTACAATTGCCGGTGTTCTCTTGACAAAAGTGTAGAAGTTCCCAAAAGCGCGTCTGCTTTTGGGGACTTCTCCCATGTGATGAACCATTGTAACGCCTAATCAATCTTCCGAGGCTGTGCGTCTCAGTTCGGCCGCTCTTTGCTTTACTTTTTTCGTCGCCCGTACAGTACTGATAATAAAAAGGCTCATAAACCCAATGTAGAAACTAAAACCAATTCCCTCCATTACGCCCATGGCCACCTGTATGATCCCCCACTGAATATAGAGAAAGAGTGCCATAACATAAGCCATTATCGTCAACAGGTACGGGCCCAGGATGTCTTTCATTTGTTCTTTTTCTTCAAATGTTAATTTCACAGGAAGGTTGATTCCCTGAGGATAAAAATAAAACGGAAGTGCAGCCCCCAAAAGGAAGATCCCTGTTGCGGGCAAGAGAAATATAAACCCTTTACTTCCATACGACCGCACTTCACCGGTTATACCAAAGTTGCTTGGGATACGGTCAGGCAATACATTCCAGTACCCGGTTGAAAGGGTGAACATCACTGCAATGATCACACAACTGACTGCCAGTAAATAAATATCTTTCTTTTTCATAGAAGACCCTTTCTCCTAAACTTGATTTTTATTGGACTTTTATATTGATAGTGAGGGGACGGCAACCCTGCAATACCTTATACTCTCAATCAAACACAATAGCTTCCCACCAATAGTACCCTGCCGAAGAAACTATTAAAAGAAGAGTCAGTTTTCCCGTCCAAACAGTAAGAAAGGAAGCTCCCATCTCTTTCGGGAGCCTCCTTTCATAATACATACCTTACTTGTTATAGTACTCCGACCACTTTTCATTTCCGAGGTGATAGACTTCTCTCCATCTGTCGATCCCTTCATTGTAGGCATTCGACCAGTTTACAACTCCGGTATTGTAACCGTAGCTCCAAATATCATTTTTGCGGTTGTAAAATCCGCTCCACAGGTCTCTTCGTACCGAGGATTCAATCTGCTCTTCTTGAACGAGCCTGTCAATAATGACCTGTGCATTGGCAAATTCACCCTCGGACTTATCCATAATGGAGTCTTTCAACTCATTTGCCTGGTCTTTAAGCTCGGCACTACGTTCATTTACTTCGTCCATGGCTGCTCGCTTCCACTCATCCCAGGCATCCATCATTCTGCGGTATTCTTCTTCCCAATAGTCTTCGAGTTCCTGCTTGGAATCTACGAACGTGAACTCGCCGTTCCCTGCTTCCGCTACATCAATCAGACTCTGGTAATCATCGTCTTCCACCTGAAAACCAATGATATTTATGATTGGCTCAATATCCTGATCGACCAGTTCCTCCGCAGCTTTTACAGGATCACCTCCGCATGTTTCAATCCCGTCACTTACGATATAGACAATAACGTCGGTTGCATCTTCCGGTATATCTTCCTGGGAATCTTCAATCGCCTGTGCAATCGGCGTCCACCCTACTGCATCCACATCATCAAGGACCTCACTCAATGCATCTGCATCGGTCTCTCCATGATAAATCGTTTCTGTGGAACTGCAGGACAGTTCTTTACCCGCATTGGTGTTGTCACCTTCATGTCCGTAAACACGTAGGGATGTGGTGCTGTTTTCAGGCAGTGTTCCGACAAAAGCTTCAATTGCTTCTTTTGCTTCATCCATCCGCGTCCCGCTCTGGTTTCTGGCGTTCATACTTCCACTTGCATCAAGCAGAATGGAGAAATGGGACGTTGAAGGAAGTTCATCCTCCGGTGCCTCTTCTTCCGGTGTTTCAGAATCGACTTCAATTTCCGGGTTAAAAGCAATAACCTGTTCCACGTCTTCATAATAAGGCTCGTGAATGAGGTTCAAAATCGCTTGGAATGCCTCATCCTCGCTCGTGTTTTCATCGATGTGAGAAAGCTCCTCCATTACAGCGTCAGCATCAAAATCATCACCGTGGTAAGGGCCCGGCATTCTCATCAATTTTTCTTCAATATCCGTCAGTTCCCGGGACAAGTCTTCGATTTCATAATACTCCGGCTCTTCAGGTTCATTCGCCTCTCCTTCAGCGGCAGCTTCTTCCTGATTGGCCTCATCGCTCTCTTCTTCTTCAACAGCCGTATTTTCTTCCTCTGTTGCTCCATCCTCCACGACTTCCTGATCCGCGTCTGATGAGCAGGCACTTAACAGCACTATCAGTCCCGCGGCTAAAAAACGATACTTCATCCTCCATTCCCCCAGCTATGTAATTTTCATCAAGGCATTTTATCGTTCATTATTGGTTTCAATCCGCGTTCTCTAAAAAAGACCCGCCCGGCTTTACGAGCTATGCCGCCCTCTGACGCTTCACCTTTGAATGAACAACAGCCTTTTATAAAATGGTTAACAAAAATGATACTAACATAAATATCCAAAAACTTCGTGAGTGAATCTGACTATTCGCCTGCTGTAAAATGCGTCATTTCAATAGAAAGGGGCTAATTCACAGGTCACTCCTGTCCAAAAGACCCACAAAATTTTTGTCTTAATCTCACTAAATACCCATTACCCTTCTTTTTACTTTTTCCACCATCAAAATTACAAAATCTCACAAAAAAGTTTTTGGGTCTGTCCCCGCACAATTGGCGGTGTTCTATTGACAATAAAAAAAGGCTTGAGCACCGGCTCTCAGGCCTTCTAGCATTATTCTTTTAATGTTTTTCGCAGTCGGTTTATTTCGCTAATGATACGTTCTTCATCAATGGTGAGGCACTCACCGTTTTTTACAATCTGACGGCCATCAATGAACACATCACTCACGTCCCGGCCGCCGGCGGCGTATAGGAGGTGAGACTTCGCTTCACTAACAGGCTGCAGATGTGGTTTATCCGCTGGATCAATGGTGATAAAATCCGCCTGCTTTCCTTTTTCAAGTGATCCTGTATGATTCATGCCGAGCACCTGCGCACCTGTTTTTGTAGCCAGACGCAGTACCGTTTCTGTCGGCAGAATGGTGGTGTTTTTCCGCGTTCCTTTTTGCAGCAGAGCTGTAATCCTCATTTCCTCGAACATATCGAAGTTATTATTGGACGCTACCCCGTCTGTGGCAATCCCCACTTTAATGCCTGCATCCAATAGACCTGCCACATCAGCCACTCCGGACCCAAGCTTCAGGTTACTCACCGGGTTATGGGCTACTCTCACGTCTTTTTCCCTCAAGAATTCCCTTTCTTCATCATTTAACACTACCCCGTGAGCCATGACGGCCGGTCCGTTGAACAAACCGGTCCTGCTTATATGTTCAACAGGTCTTGCGCCATAACGACTGACGATCTCTTCAATTTCCCCTTCCGTTTCCGAAACGTGGATGTGAGCTATCACCCCATACTCCCTTGCTATCCGGGCGCACTCCTCAAGTGCCTGTGGACTGCATGTATACGGACTGTGAGGCGCAACCATCGTTGTCAGCCTTCCATCGGCAAAATGTCTGTACGTTTTTGCAAAACGCTCCGCTTCCCTCAGGTTCTGCCTCTGCTCACCTTCTGATCCGAAACTGAACACCGTGTGGGAAAAAGCCCCGCGAATACCTGTCTCACTTAGGGCTTCCATAATCGCATCGCTGTCAATACCTGTCGGGTTAAACATATCCGAAAAGGTCGTCGTTCCGGATTTGAGCATTTCAGATACCCCAAGGAGAGCACTGGTCTTTCCAATTTCAGGTGTAAACTGCTGTTCCAGTGGCCAGATTTTCCGCTCCAGCCATGGCTTTAACAGCATGTCATCCCCGATCCCCCGAAGAATGGTCATCACGATATGGGAGTGCGTGTTTACCAAACCTGGCAAAACCCATTTCCCATGCAGGTCCACAACCTCGTCTGCTTTCTCCCGTTCCTGTTGATCGTACTCCCCTATATAGGTAATCAACTTACCCTCAACTACGAGCATGCCATTTTCATATACATCGTAATTATCATTTACCGTAAAAAAAAGACCGTTTATGTAAGCTGTTTTCACACTGATCCCCCTATCTTTTACCTATCCTTAGTATTCAGTCATGCCGGAAAGTTATTCCTTTTCTTCTATCCGCATAAAGTAAGGTAACCGTTTGGGGCACCTGCAAAATGGGGAATACTTAAGAGATGGGAATAAATGTTACCATCTGAAGCGATAAGGAGAGAAAACCATGACCTTTCTTATTCCTGTCTGGCTTTACATTGTGATGCGGCTGGGATTAATCGTCATTTTAGCACTTTCATTCAGCATGATCTGGACCTATGTTTTCTATAAATTAACCGGAAACCCCCGCGGCTGGAGACCCGTTACTGCCATTTGGATTTGCACGTTCATAAGCCTTGTTTTGATCCAAAGCCAGTTCGAGCAGCATTATGTGGCTTCGGATGAAGTCGTGTTGAGCGGAAAAGGGAACATCCTTGAGCCAAAGAGGGAAAATGACATTGTTGTCACGAGCGATGAAAATACGGTGATTCTTGTTTCCCGAAGACTCGATCAATCAAAAGAATATGAGTTTCAGACGAGTGATGCCCTCACTGTGGCCATGCAACTTTCCTTTCAGGCTGACCGCCATCCTGTTGATAACCTCAGTTCCATGCATACAGACTGGGCAATTGAAGGCATTGAGCTCGCCGGCCCTTACTTTTCATCAACGACCTTCTTTCGTGACGTATTTGAAAAACAAGCGGAAAGCCGCTTAACCGAAGCCTTATCATCCACTTCCACTGCAGACCTGACCAACGATACAATTGAAACGATAATACAAGATATCAAGTCCTCCCTTCCACACGGAGACACATTCAACATCAACCTCACAGCCTGGGAAATTCTCGAATAACCCGGGTTTTTTTCCTCCACAGTTTGTGAAAGACCACACACAGGGTCAGACCCTGTGTGTGGTCTTTCACAAATAGTTGATCAGTTTTCAGATAGTCATGTTAAAAACAGGGAAGTGAAGGTGATTTTAACTAGGTTGAGGTGATAGGCGTGACTTTTCAGATTCCTGGATTTTTATATCCGTTTCTTCAAACGGGATTTTTGGTTGTTTTCGGAATTTTGTTCTTTTTTATAGCTAAGAAATTGATCGATGGGACCACAACCAAGTTCAAAAGAATCTTAGTTAACAGCATTGCAGGTCTCCTTACAATCGTATGTTTTGTCCTCTTTGAGAGGCTGTATGACCATTATTACCTTTATGAAGACCTTACTATTTTTTCTGGAAAAGATGAAGAGATTGAGATCTCTAACTATAATAATGTTTTAATTTCTACGGATTCTAACCTCCTCATAACCTCAACTGAACGAACAGAGGAAAAAATGAGGTGGAAAGGAAAGCTGCAAAACGGTAAAGCTATCTATCTGAAAGGCACTCTTACTATGAATGAAGCTGATATAGTTACGATCAGGGAACTTCAAACAGAATGGCAGAAACAGAACCCTGATGACTTTGATTCCCACAGATTCTATCCTTTCTATGGTTTTTTTTGGGATGTCTATGAAGACATAGAAGAAGTGTTCCTATCAACAGTAAGCGTACTCGAAGAAGATGACATTACCATCTCAAAACTGTCACAAATCCTGACTGAGATCAAAGACTCAAAAACACCTGAATCCGAAAAAGAGTTAATTAACATGTCAGTAACAGATTATTATATACAGAAATAACTGACAAAGGCTGCACAGCTTTTGTGCATCCTTTCACGAAGGGTCAGACCCTACTTTCTACCTATACCATAAGGGAGTGGTTTTAGTGAATCCGTTATGGTCATCGATGACTTCCAGAGAGTATTTATGAAATTTGTCAAACTGATCGGGTGTATGTTTTACACACCAGACGAGTGCAGACACAAGGTGCATCGCACTGTACAAGGCATAAAGCTTCCAGAAGAATGTATCATCGCCCCAGTCTTCCAGGTACCCGTCCACTGCCCCCCGTGAAAACGGAACACTCACCTGCTTGGAAAAAAAGCCGGTCTTATAGAGATCATGAACGGGGTCCCCCCAGTCCATCCGCTGAAAATCAATAATTCCCGAGAACGAGTGGTTGTGAATCAAAAGATTCGAAGGATGAAAATCATCGTGCTGAAAACGGTTCGGCCGCCCCTGTATCAGAAACTCGTTCTCTTTAATGTAAGTCGCCAGCATTTCCTTCAGTTCTTCCGCCACGGGGATTGTTTTTAACTCCTCAAGGTAGCGGTCGCTCTTTTTTTTCTTCACCTTTTCCCAAGGTGTAATGTGATCTGGCGCGTTCAGTTTGTGCAGGTTCTTCAGTTCTTTTCCCGCTTCAAATCCGATATGGTACTGCTCTTTATCCGACAGACACGGCAGTGCCGCCTCCCCATCTACCCCCTGAAGGTAGGATAACACCATGTACCCTTCACGCGTTTTGTTCAAAAAGCCATATTCAATTGCCTTGGGCACTCTCGCTGAGTGGGCAGAGAGAGCCTTAATTGTTTCGAACTCTTTCTTCCTCGCATCGCTCCCTTCCTCAGCGGAAAAAATCCTTACGAGATATTTCTCGTCGATCACCAGCTTTTTATCATGGGAAAACCCCTTTGTAATCTCCCTGACCGATTTTGCCTGCTTAAAATTCGGTATGTCTTTCACATCCATATATCTACCTCCTCAAGTAAAATCACTTTCTTGGCATACAAGATAAAAATGCGTAGATTTCAGAAAAGCCGTACCTTTTTTAAATCCACATGATATATAGAACTTATCCGCCTCCGGAGTATCCGTAAACAATGTAAAGGCATGAAAATGCTCTTTCCCCTGCCTAATCAGTTCGTTTAGAAGCAGCCTCCCGATTCCCCGGCCGCGCCATTCAGAAGACACATAAAATCTTCTGATCCTGCCGACAGCCTGATCACCTGAAAAAGGATCGCGATTTAATCCGCCAATGGCCACCAGCTGTCCGGAACCTGAATATACTCCTAAAAGGAACTCATCTAGTTCATTAAATCTGTTTGCCCCTGTGTCATAGTCATCTGCCAGCCTCCGTAAAAACCTGAAGCCCTCTTTTTCACTTTCCTCCAGCAGGTGGTTCATGTCTGACAATGACACCATTTCCTTAACAATCACCGGGCTACACCTCACTGTTCGGAATGAAAAATTCCGTCAGCTTTTTTGCAGTCACCAAGGCAAGAGGAACTACCACAAGGAAAAGGACAAATAAACTAATCATACTTGAAACACTCCCCGCCCCAACATGAAACAGACGGTTCAAGACAATATTGTAAACAAAGTTCATCACATAGAAAACATTACAAAACAAGATGAAAAATAAAATTGTACTCCGTTTCAACTCTCCAATCCCCCTAGCATAATTGTGAAATATTTAACAAGATCCTCTTTTTTCAACGGATATTTATCATAACATTCCTGCTTTTTATTTTGGATTAATTATGTAAATAATGTAATCCGTTCCATCCGCGAATGATCTGGCTGATGTATTTGTAACGCTTTTTTAAGCTAACTTTTTTCTTCGGTTGCCACAATGCCTGCAAGTGCATTAAAATCGTCTTCATCTTTCTGCCGGGGATTCTTTGCTTTAGAGAACAATCTCAGGGGTTAAATAAGGTACCGCCTTCATTGCATTTCCACACTTCTGTTACCGGGCCCTCCTGAATGTCCAAACCCCATCCTTTGATTCATTCAGAAGAATCTCCACTTCTTCATTCTCCCGGCTTCTCCCATGAATTTCGTGAACCGGCAATTGCAGATCCTCCTCTTCATACCAGGGAAGGAACTGTCCTTTTACTATCTTTCTTAAACCCCCAGTCACTCAAATAGTTTCTCACAGCCCTCTGATCTTCTCACAAAACAGCAACCTCAACATCATGATGCTCCGTGGTCCGCCTTCCCAAGTGAAGATCCACTGCCCAGCCCCCAGCTACAAACTATGGACGCTTAAAATCTGACAGTAACGAAGCAACCTTTCGCACTGTTTAAATGAAGCCATTAACCATCCCACTCCCCACTCAATAAAACCAACTTCTATAAGTTCCACATCAACACCACACTCACCTGCAACAGTATGTGAAGAACGTAACACAGGGTCAGACCGGTCTTACCCTCCGTGAAGTATTAATTGACAGACAGACATGCATCTATTATGGTTATATACATAACTATATATCCATATAGGAGTCACTGACAGACATGTACTTACGAATAGGTGGTGATGGCGGATTTGCGGAAGTCATTTGATGATAAAAAGCCGATTTTTTTACAGATCAAGGACCGGATAACGGACCAAATTGTTAATGATCAATTGAAAGAGCACGACCAGATTCCTTCGACGAACCAGCTGGTTCAGTTTTACAAGGTCAACCATATTACGGTTTCAAAGGGGATTAACCTCCTGGTGGACGAAGAAATTGTATACAAAAAGAGAGGTGTAGGGATGTTTGTAGCAGAAGGAGCGAAAGAAAGGCTCATAGAGCAGCGAAAAAGAGCATTTGCAGATGATTTTGTTCTTCCTATGATTGAGGAAGCAAAAAAGCTTCGTCTGTCTGATGAAGATATAACACATTTAATCCAAGATTTAAAAGGACGTGATCGTAATGACCATTAATGTTCAGGCGCAGGGTGTTTCGGTTCAAAATAAAGAATTTTCAGCTTTGAGTAATGTTTCTTTCAGCCTGGACCCGGGTAAAATCTATGGTTTGATCGGACGAAACGGTGCAGGTAAAACCACCCTTCTTTCCCTGCTGGCATCCTATCAGGAGCCGGATAGGGGAAAAATCAAAATTGACGGTGAAAATCCATTTGAAAATGAAAGGATTATGCCTCAGGTAACCTTTATTTATAATACAAAAGATAACGACCATGAATACGATACCGGTAGAGAATATCTTGAGTTAGCGATGCTATTCCGCCCTGATTTTGACATGGATTATGCAAATGAACTGGCAGCGCTCTTTAAACTGCCCCTGGATAAACCTCTTGGAAAACTGTCGAGCGGGATGCAGTCAGCTTTAAATGTCACAATCGGACTGGCAAGCCGGTCTCCCGTTACCATTTTTGATGAAGCGTATCTTGGTATGGATGCACCGACCCGGGACCTCTTTTACAAGGAAGTACTTGAAGAGCAGGCCCGGCACCAGAGGACTATCATTTTGTCCACTCACTTAGTGTCTGAAATGGAATACCTGTTTGATGAAGTCCTGATTCTGCATAAAGGAAAGCTCATTGCTCATGAACCGATCGAAGACCTTATAAGCAAAGGTTTTTCAGTTACCGGAGCTTCCGAAAACATAGATGTTTTTGTTAAAGACCTGAAAACCTTAAGCACACAGCGACTTGGCGGGACAAAGTCTGTCATGATTTACGGTTCTTTATCCGAACAGCAGCTTGCAAATGCACAAAGAGCAGGTCTTGAAATAGGGTCCGTCTCCCTTCACGATCTGTTTATTCAACTTACCAAAGATGAGGAGGGAAAATAAATGAATGACACAATTAAGAAAGCCTCAACTGTCCTTTATTCGACTCAGATGAAATGGGCTGCCTGGTACCTGCCGATCGTTTATATTGTTTATATACTTGTGATTTCATTTGTTCCAGAACCTGAAGTAAAAGAAATGTCCCTTCTTACCTTTGTGTTTCAAACAGCTACAATCTTTATGCTCGTCTGCGGGATTCTCTCTTGTTTTGCATTCCTCACATTATTTGTAAAACAGGGGCTTACTAGAAGAACTTATTTCCTGGCCACTTCTCTTTCAGGCATCGCACTTGCCGTATCCATTATAATCATCACCGCAGTCGTTACATGGCTTCTTACCTTTACAGAGCGGTTCACCACTCTGTTTGATAATGTCACCTTATCAACTATTGGAGGAACAGAACCGCAATGGGTGTTAACAGTCATTTCCTACATTCTCGTCATCTTCATATACTTTCTTGCCGGGTGGCTGATCAGTGCAGGATTTTACGGATACGGTGCTTCAGGCGGGTTTGCCACTATAGCAGCTGCTCTGATTCTCGTTTTTGTAACCGACTTTTTCTGGAATTTCAATACTCCACAGCCAGTCGCAGGATTACTTCCTGTCGAATTCCAAGGCGCATCAGTAATAGTCAGCCTTGCATCATCGATCATACTCATCACCCTGATCCTCTTTGCCATCCGCAAACTAACAAAACGCATTCGTATAAAAATGTACTAAGATACAATGCTTGTGAAAAACGTAACAGAGGGTCAGACCCCGGGAAATAATTTCCCGGGGTCTGACCCTCTGTTCACCTATGAGCGTGCAAACTCTTTCTTCTTTTCATTTCGATAGACAAGATAGAGATAGACTGCGATCCCAGTTATACTAACAATCCACCCTGAAATGAGTGCTGTTTCATCTCCAACAGAAGTCAATCGAAGAAGAAGACCCGGGGTAAACAGCATGATCGGTATGACAATACCTGCCCAGGTTTTCGTCCAAATGGCGAATACGATAAACGTTCCTTTGGACTTTGACCCGTAATATGAGACACATCTTTTCCGTTACGTTCAGCCTCCAGAAGATGATCCTCCAGTTCCTCAACAATCTCTTCCACTTCATCTTCCTTTGCCCCTCTCCTATTTTTGTGAATTCGATCACACAGGGTCAGACCCCTTGTGAAAAATTCACAATAACCCTTTCCCAAACTCTTCTCTCTACCTTCCGGACTGATTCTGATAGTTTCTGACTACCATCCCGTGTGATCGCTGCATGCCGAGACGTTCATAGTAAGGCTGCAGTTCCGGATCACACATGAGGTCAATCATATACAGGCCATCCAACTCCTCCAACATTTTCTTGACGAGCGTCTCTCCAATCCCTCTTCCCTGATAGTCTGGAAGCACCTCCAGAAAAGGGATATATGCACTGAGGACACCATCTGAAACAGCTGTAATAAACCCAACCGCCACTCCGCGCTCCAGCGCAACGACACGCTTATCACTGCTCTCCAGCAGCCTAAGGTGCGTCCCTTTACTCGGTGCATCGGGCCAGCCAACAAAAAAACCATCCAGCATCTCTTCCGTAATACCTTCCAAATCCGTTTTGTATTCAATCATTTTTTAACAGCTCCCCTCGCCCCGCATACTAAAACCCGTCATATAAATAGAGATCATTAGAATAAAAGCTCCAATTCACCTGCTAAAACAAAGGCTCATCCTTATCAGTAAAGTCATAAGCAAAAGGGGAGAAAGACAGGATGACAGCTAGTAAAACCACCCCGGCCAGCAAGCTTTGCCACACATTCAGACTGAACCCGTTCATCAAAACAAACATAAGAACAACCACAAGCGGCCCAAAAACACCACTCCGCTTTCTGGCTTTAGCCGTCACAAACTGCTCCTTTTCACAGTTCGGGCACTTTATTCTGAACCCTGTGACGAGCAATTCCTTCCACAAAAACGAATAATCACACGACCAGCACCTCGGCAGCTTCACGATTCATTCCCACCTCCCCCTCTGAAAGTCTCTCATCTACTTCATCTTCCTTTTTACTGCCCATTCAATCACAGCCCAGGGCAAAACACTCTTCAGCCAAATGCCTAGCCCGACTCCTTTTCCGACCTGATAGCGAAATTTCGGCTTTTCAGCTCCACAGATTCTCTCAATTAACTTCACCACATCCAGCGGATCGGCAGCCTTCTCCACCGTCTTCTCGGCATTTACATATAACTTACTTATGTATTGTTCATAATCCTTCTCAACCGTAACGTTTGCCATTCCCTTTTCCCAAATCCGGGTTTTAAACGAACCGGCTTCGATCAGGCTTACATAAATACCGAACGGCAGCAGTTCCAGCCTCAACGACTCGCTGAAACCACCAAGAGCATGCTTTGAAGTTACGTAGGGAGCAAGGCCCGGAAACCCAAACCTTCCGCTTATGCTTCCTAGATTAATAATTTTTCCTTTTCTCCGCTCCCGCATCATCGGCAGGAACGCTTTCGTAATACCTACCACGCCTAAAACGTTGGTCTCAATCTGCCCGCGCCACTCATTCATGTCCACAAGCTCCGTCATTCCACCTAGACTGTAGCCTGCATTATTAATCAGCACGTCCACTTTCCCATAACGTTTTTTAACTTCATCCCTCACGTCATTCACTTGTCTGGAATCGGTCACATCGAGTGGTAAAACTGCCAGACAATCTCCGCAGCCCCGGCTCTCCGCTTCCCTCAGAAGTCTCTGTTTACTTTCCTCATCCCGGACCGTCCCGACTACACAGTATCCCCTTTCTGCCAGGGCGAGTGCAGTCAGATACCCGAAGCCGCTGCTCGTTCCAGTGATCACTGCTACCTGCCTGTCCAAAGCCATTATCCCCTTTTCGTTTCTTCCGTTTTTACTTTTTTCCACTCACTGATATTACCTAAAGTACCGAGCACTCCCACAACCACAAAGACAACCGCGATAATTTGCAAGCCTCCGTCTACACCTTCAAACGCCAGCCTGTAAATTCCAACGCCCAAAACCAACAGACTGCCTATAAAACTGAGAACTATCCTCGTTTTATTGCTCATGTTTTTTCCCCCTTTCTCAATGAACGAACTAAAAAGAATCCAATGATCCCAAAAGTTCCACCAATTCCACCGATCATAACGGGTAAAAAACCCCGGTTCAAACCGCCATCCGCAGCTGATTGTACAATTACCCATGTCAGACAGCAAAAAGAGACAACGATAAAATTCTTCATCACATTTACCTGCATAAGTATGTTCTCATATTGAAATCTCATGTTTTCCCGGGTCAAATGCAGATAATTAAATGTATGAGGATACTTTTCCAAAACTGTCATCCCAAGCCACAGTCCCGCCGTAATCAACGGTAAAATAAATAACGTACCGGGGCTTCCCCAGCCATCCGATTCTCCTTGCAGGTTAAAATGAATGGGAATAGTGTCAGGCAGGGCTTTCCACATAACGATTACATATACGACGGTGAAGGCTAGAACCAATAAACTACCCACATCAACCCTTTTCTCCATCACCGTTTTTGGAATATCCAGTTTTGGCTGTTCCAGAGTTTCACCTAATTTTTGTTATATGAATGTTGGAAAGTCTGGCAAACTGCCTCTCTAAATATTAACATATTTTTCTAATATTAAGAGCAACAAAAAGTGCCCAGGATATGTGTATCCTGAGCATCTGTATCGATCAATTATCTCTTTTCTGTCTTGTTAATAGAATCCACTGCCAGCTGGTTAATTGTCATATCATCCATCGGGGGATTATGAAGCCCGGCTCTTACATCCCGGTAATATCGTTGAAGTGGATTTGTTTCCGACAGGCTTTTTGCTCCGACAATACGCATCGCCAAGTCAACAATCTCCATCGCCTTGTTTACAACTGATAATTTAACAGCACCTAATTCAGCTTTCATACTTTGCCTGACATTGAGGTCGCTTCGGTCCCATTTTTCCGCCACTGAATATAAGAAGTGCCGGCTTTCTAAAACGAGCAGCTCCATCTGCCCAATCTTCTGTATCACATTAGGAAGATCTGCTATCGTTCCTTCTATACTATTAGGTGAGTAATTTTTAGCAAAGTCTGTTGCGTACCTCTGCGCTGCTCTTGCAATCCCAATATAGCAGGCAGGAATATGAAGCAGCCAGCCCGCCGGCTCTTTCCTGCCAGGTGAAATATACTCAACTAAATCTGATTCATTTACGACAACATCATGCAGCACCAGGTCGTGGCTTCCTGTTGCTTTCATCGCAACTGAATCCCATGTATCCTCAATATCAACACCATCATATTCTCTTCTAATAAGAAAATTCCCTATCCGGTCAGAACCCTCAATTGATGCACTTACCACAAAGTAGGTAAGGATTGGGGCCATGGTAGTAAAGTTCTTTCTACCATTGATAATCCATCTATCCCCGTCTTTTACTGCTCTTGTTTCCGGCTTCCCTCCTCGGGTTGGGCTCCCAGTAGCCGGCTCTGAGGCGGCATTATTCAATAATGCACCATGGTAAAAAACATCATCTGCAAACGCTTTGTAGGTTTTATTATCCCATATTCGATTCTCACCCAGATGCTTTGTGATCCCCATATGCCATCCAATGGAGAGCGCGGTGGGGCCATCCGCTCTTGCAATTGTTTCCTGATGCTGAAGCATCTCCGTAAGTGAAATCCCCGGTCCTCCAAAATTCTCGGGAACCGTCCAGGAAGGATAGCCTATCCTGATTAATTCGTTTATATTGTCAAAAGGAAAAGTTCTTTCCCGGTCATGCCTTTCAGCGTTAATCTCAAATGAATGAACGACTTCACCAAGTTGTTTCTGGCGATCTTCAATTTCTTTTTGTTTGTTTAAAGTCATACAAATCCCCCTGTTTATCTTTTTTACAACTTTTTAAATGTATACTTTGAACTCCAAGTCCCCCTGACCTTCATACTCGATCCATAAAGCTAATAAACCACAACATCCGGCATGAGCATTCTCGGTAAAAACATGAACAAGTCGGGAACTAATAATCCAATAATAATGATTCCAAGTGTAACGCCAATTAAAGGAAGTATCGCTAAGAAAGCTTTAGGCGTACTCACTTCCCCAATCTGTGTAGCAATCAACAGACAAATTCCATATGGAGGTGTAACCATACCTAACGACAACGTCAAAATCACAATAATACCAAGGTGAAGAGGATGAGCCCCGGCTACCTGCCCTAACTCCTGAATGATCGGCATAAAGATAATTACGCTTGTAACCGGACTTAAAAAGGTGCCAATCACAAGTAAGAAAAGAACAATGAGCAAATACACGGCTGTCTGGTTTGTGGTTATTCCTGTTATAAAACCTGCAATTATCTCCGGTGCACCTAACATGGCGATTAACCATCCCATGATTCCAGCGCTTGCCACTGCCATCATCGGCAACGAATAATTCACAACAGAATCTGCCAGAATTCCGGGGAGTTTTCTAAAGTTTATGGAACGGTAAAAAATCATTAATATAAATCCATAAGCCACAGCGACTGCAGCTGCTTCAGTAGCTGTAAAAATTCCACCTGTGATCCCTGCGATGATGATGATTGGCAAAAGCAGGACGGGCAATGCTTTCCACAGGTCCATTCCCTTTTGCCGGACACTCGTTTTAGGGGAAGCAGGAAAACCCTTTCTTACTGCCAGGACGTATGTATAGACCATCTGCATAACAGCGATTAAAATCCCGGGTACGACTCCCGCAAGGAACAATGCTCCGATACTCACCTGGGCAACTGCCCCATAAATAACCATTAATATGCTTGGTGGAATGATGACACCCAGTGTAGACGAAACAGCTGTGAGGGCTACTGCAAAGGCTGGATCAAACTTCGCTTTCTTCATAGCAGGAATCATCATTGCTCCCACTCCTGCCGTATCTGCTGCTGCAGACCCCGATAATCCTGCAAACATCATACTTACTGTCACGTTAATGTGTCCAAGTCCGCCACGAATGTGACCGACCAGAGAACTGGATAAGTTCACAAGCCTGTCTGTAATTCCCCCATCATTCATCAGCCGTCCTAATAATAGAAATAACGGGACTGCCAGCAACGGGAATGAATTTACGCTGGAATACATTTGATTCACAATGGTCGTAAAAGGGAGCCCAAGTGTATATATCGTCAGCATGGAAGACAGTCCAAGAGCAAAAGCAATCGGAACTCTCAGGATGATTAAAACAAAAAAACTTAACAGCAAGATGATTAACGGATCCATTGCAATCAGTCAGCCCCCTTTCGAAAAAGTGCTCTGAGATCATTTGAAATAAGCTCGATAATAAACAGGAACATCACTAATCCGGACACAGGAATACTTGCAAACAAATATGCCTGCGGAATCTCCAGCGCATTCGATAACCTCGTTAAACCCATTCTCGCAAAATCGTATCCTCCGATTATTAGCACATAGACAAAAAATAAAATTAACACGTGGGCCACTAATGAAAGGCTGTGATTTGTCTTTTCCATCTTTTTTGGAAATGCTTCTACTAAATAATGCCTGCGTTGCCGGAGGCCAATCGCAGCACCAAGGAAAATTGTCCATAAAAAACAGAAGATCGCTACTTCCTGAGCCCACAAAACAGGTAAGTGTAAATAATTTCTTGAAACCACCTGAAGTAAAATTAAACTGATATAAATGATAAATAACAAAACTGATAATGATATCAGTCCCTTTTCTACCCAGTCATTGAATGTTTTAATTACTTTCATCTGATGACTTCTCCTTTAACGGTCATTGGTGATTCAGGTTTTGTATCATATCAAGCAATTCTGACGCACCAATATCTTCAGCTAATTCCTCATGCAGTGGTTGCAGGATTTCAATAAAGGCATCTTTGTTAACTTCATTCACTTCCATTCCAAGACTTTCCAGCTCATCAAGAATCTCCTCATCATACTCGATTCCATTCTCCGTCCCAATATACCCGCTTTCTACCGCAACCTGTTCTATGATCTCTGCATACTCTTCAGGTAGCTGTTCATAGGTGAGGGTGCTCATGGAAAAGTGCGATACCATAAACTGATGCTCAGAAACACTTAAATAATCAGTAACCTCATTTAAATTACTTCCTTTAAAGCCGCTCAATGTACTTTCAAAGCCATCAACCACACCTGTCTGTACAGCAGAATAAATCTCATTCCAAGGAAGACTTGTAGGCACTGCACCTAATTCTGACCATATTTTACTTTCTAATGGGGAATCAGGTAAACGTAACTGGAGCCCTGCTATATCTTCCGGTTCTTCAATCGGGCCAATGCTATTAGCCAGATTCCTCGTTCCTCCACCTGCAAAAGCAAGAAGTTTAAACCCTAAATCCCTTTCATCATGGAGATTTCTAAACTCTTCTGTCAGTTCGCTGTCATGAGCGATGGCTTCCTGAAAATGACCCATATCTTCAAATAAATAGCTCAGACTGAACAGCTGATACTCTCTGAGAAAAGGCGCAGCGTTTTGTGTCCCGCCAATTACAAAATCCACCGTTCCGAGCCTCATTTCATCAATGCTCCCTTCGTCATCTCCCAGGGTACCTGTATGGTGGATTCTGACCTCCACATCTCCCCCTGTTTTCTCCTCTACCTCTTCTGCAAAATACTCTGCCATATCAATCCATGGATGAGGTGCAGTAACCACAGTAGCCAGGTCCAGAACGTGGGGCGTACCATCTCCCTCTTCACTTCCTGATGCAGCCTCCTCATTTCCACACCCCACGATGATCCATGTTAAAGCTATGCCGCTAACTGTACCCAAAAACGTTTTTTTCATTATGTATCTTCCTCTCACAAAATATATTGTATAATCCTTATGGGTTTACTCGGATTAAAATACATTATACTTACTTATCAGAAAATTACAAGATAAATTCCTAAAAAAAACGCAGGCCCATTCCGGGACCCGCGCTGAGTTATCTATTCATCATCTCTTCGTTTGTTGCGTTTTACAAAGGTGTCAAGCATATCCAGGAATTCATCGTTGGACATGTTGTCTAGACGGTGACGGTCTTTGCGGGAAGGAAACTTCGGCGGATTGTCCGGGTCATAAATGAAACGGTCATCCTGTTTTTCTCCGTTCCTGTCAACCTCACGGAATTCAGCCTCCCGCACATCCTTTGGCTCATCGAGATAAGCTGACTCACGGGAATCAATTTCTTTTTCCCGGTAAAACTCCTGGAAGTCAAGTTCCTCCTGCTCTTTTTTCCCATCAGCAATCATCTTCTGCCGGCTTCTCCCCTGGTCGTTTGTATACCGCTCATCAAGGAGATAAGCCGGTACGAGCTGACCATCAGGTGTCACATACTTCTTATTCAGATTACGTGTTTCTTTATCAAAGAAGCTGTAGATAACCGGGATAAAGAACAGCGTCAGGAACGTTCCACTGATCAGACCGCTGATAACTGTAATCGCAAGCGGCTGCTGGAGCTCGGTTCCTTCACCAAATCCCAGTGCCAGTGGTACAAGACCCAGGATCGTTGTTGCTGCTGTCATAAAGATCGGACGGGCACGGTCTTTCACCCCTTCAACGATCGCATCATAGCTTCTGAGGCCTGCTTCTTTACGTTTGTTAATATAATCCACCAGTACAATCGCATTGTTGACGACAATACCGGCCAGAACAATAAAGCCGATAAAGCCCATCACACTTACTGGTGTCTGCGTTACAGTAAGTCCAATCGCTACCCCGATTAAAACAAGAGGCACACTGAACATAATGACCAGTGGATAACGAAGAGACTCAAACTGGGCAGCCATGACCAGGTAAACAAACACAATCGCCAGTATCAAGGCCAAGACCAGATCACCAAGGGCATCATCGAGAAGCTCCTGGTCACCGGTAACAGCAACCGTCGTTTCTTCATCCAGGTCCAGATCGTCGATGGTCGATTGGATGAGCTGGCCAATGTCCCCCAGGTTATACTGTGTACCGTATAGAAGGGTAAACTGAACCGCTTCTTCCTGGTTGATCCGGTTGATTTGTACCGGACCGTCACCTTCTTCAATTTCAGTAATATCACTAAGAGCTACGTAGTCCCCTTCATTGTTGCGGATAAGGAGATCCTCAAGTGCCTCCAGGTCTTCTATGAATTCTTCTTCATACTGAACACGCACCTCATAGACATCATTATCCCCCGTTACAATCTGCGTAGCTGTGGTCCCACGCATGATGGAGTTCACAGCATTCGCAATCTGTGCAGGAGTGAAGCCTTCTTCACGAGCGGCTTCATCATCAATTGAAATCTGCACTTCACGCACGGTATCTGTACGATCGTTGTTCACTTCCTGGAATTCGCTCATTCCGGACAATTCTTCATAAATCTCCTCAACTGCCTCATCGAGCCGGTTCGGATTCGTATCACTTACATTGAATGTGTACGTATTAGGATTGCCCCCAAAGGAAGCTTCAAGCTGAATCGACACCTCTTCAGCGTCTTCAGCTGCCCGTTCGATGTCACGGCGGAGGGATTCTGCAAACTCCATCGTTGTGACGTTACGGTCTGCAGTCGGAACCATAGACACATAGATAAACCCTTCGTCTGAGCCCCCGCTGCCCATAACGTTGTCTTCCTGACCGCCAGAGCCAGTCACACTCGTGTAATCCTTGATGAGCGACTCCCCATCGAGTACTTCTTCTACGCTTTCAATAACAGCAAATGTATCTTCAAGGGGCGTCCCGTTTTCCATTTCAATTTCCACCTGGAAGAATCCTTCGTCTGTTGCAGGCAGGAATTCTGTGCCGACAGTCGTTACCCCCACGCCTCCTCCAATAAGCAGAAGGAGAGTGATAAACAACACACCTAACCTGTGGCGGAGGGACCATCGTGCTGAACGGTCAAACATCATCACAAAGCGTGAGTTCCGGCGTTTTTCCTCTTCATTTTCTTTTGGTTCCTTTAACCATCTTGCCGCAAGCATCGGCACGACTGTGAGTGCTACGGCAAGTGAGGCAAACAGGCTGAATGATACGGTGAGGGCAAACTCACGGAACAAGTTCCCTACAATTCCGGTAATAAAAATAACCGGTAAAAATACAGAAACGGTCGTAAGGGTCGATGCCGTAATCGCTCCGGCAACCTCTTTGGCTCCGTCCCGGGCAGCCTGAGCCGGGTCTTTCTTCATACTAAGATGCCTGTAGATGTTTTCAATAACAACAATCGAGTTGTCCACAAGCATCCCGATACCAAGGGCGAGTCCCCCGAGGGTCATAATATTTAACGAGAAGTTTGTAAAGTAAAGAAGAACGAATGTCACAATAACCGAAAACGGAATGGCGATTCCGATCAGCAACGGTGTTTTAAAGCTGCGCAGGAAAATGAAAAGAACGAGCATGGCAAACACACCACCGGCAATGAGTGCCATCGATACGTTAGAAATCGCCTCTTCTATAAATTCCCCCTGGTCAAACAGCATGGCCGTGTCAATATCCTGGTAGCGGTCACCTTCCAGCAGTTCCTCAAGGCGTTCATTAAACGCCCTTGAAACCTCAGCCGTATTGGCATCGGACTGTTGCTGCACACTCAGGAGAATCGAAGCATCCTGGTTCGTACGTGTCACAACATCGCTCGCTTCAGGCGTAAGTTCAACGGTTCCAATATCCGAAACAGTCACATCATCTCCACTCTCAAGATCCTGTGTGACAACAACATTTTCGATATCTTCTACACTTGTGAGTTCAAACAATACACGGGTCGTCAGTTCAAAATCACCGCTTCTTACATTCCCCCCCGGTTGCGTCACATTGTGAGCCTGCAGGGCAGAAACCACTTCGTCCTGGGTAAGGCCGTACTCTTCCAGGTCATCCTGGTTTAAACTGATGCGAATTTCATCGACAACATCACCTAATGTATCAATGGAACCAACACCGTCAATTTTGAGAAGCTCCTGTTCAAGGTCTCCTACAAGTTCACCCAGTTCAGAGGCATCGCCTGTAACAGAAGACAAAGACATCTGGATGATCGGAAACTGAGAGGGGTCAAACTTTAAGAACCTTGGATCGGACGCATCATCAGGGAGGGGCGTCTGATTCATGTTTGTCAAAATATCATTTTCCACATCATCAATAGAAGTGGCCCATGAAAACTCCAGCAACGTGAGAGATGAGCCTTCCATTGAAATGGAACTGATATTATTCAATCCTGGCAGCGTCGACAGGCTTTCTTCCATCGGTTCAGAAACCTGTGAAGCTACTTCCTGAGGCGAAGCATCAGGGTAGCTTGTTACTACTGCTCCGATCGGCGGATCAATATCCGGGATGAGCTTTAATGGTATGTTTATGAGTGAAATGAGTCCGAGCAGCAAAAACAGCGTCATTGCTACCAAGGTAAAGACTGGTCTCCGTATTGAAAAATTCGTTATTTTCATTCCTTACTCCCCTCTTTCTCCTCTAACATGATGTCTCTGAGTTTTTTATACACATCACGGAAATGAGCCAAATCATCTTCCGGTATCTTCGTTAAGTATTTGGTCATGATCGTCTGCCTCGTTCTTTCCATATGCTCAAGAAGCACAATGCCCTCGTCGTCCAGCTCAAAGGGAACCGTACGGCGGTTTTCTTCGTTGGGCTTTCGTTTAACAAGCTCCATCTGCTCAAGTTTTGAAAGCATTTGACTGACTGCACTCGGCGACACATTCAGGTGATGGGAAAGATCTTTTACATACTTCACCTCGTGGCGGCCGATTAAATACAGCAGCACCTGCTGATTTGAAGACAGACGGTTGTCATATTCTGTACCAAATTCATGCTGGATCATCATCATTACGTCTACAACCAGCTGCTCAATTTCAAGCACTGTATCTTCTATTTTCATTTCAATCGTCCCTTCTCACCCAAAAAAATGACGCCCTTTTCGTAAAAATCGCTCCTCTTACAATGGGTAATTCCGCTACAGGCGTATGCTTTCCGCAGACAACACTTCAGCCTCCCAGGGAAGTTGGCTTCTGCTTTTTCCTACTCACTTAGTCTTCGAAGTATCTGCGTCGAAGCAACTCGAAGCTAATACATGGTGTAACCGCTAGTAGTCGATGCTATTCCCGCCGGAATCGCCGCCTTTCGCTCCATTTTTAACAAGTTATCCGAAAACAGCTAAAAATTAAGAAAGTTAACCGTTAACTTTCTTAACTATAATCTCCCAGTCTTTTCAAAGTCAAACAAACAGGTGTGAACAAAGTGTGAAATGTTATCCTCCATAAAAAAACTGTCCGAAAAGGTACAGTTTACCTTTTCGGACAGTTTACTCATTCTCCTGTATAAATGGTGCTGAGAAAGTTCCGGCCCTTTTCGGTCATTTTAGAGCCGAGACGTCCTCTTGATTTTTCCACAAACCCACGCTCCTGCAGAAGGTCCATTCGGTATCTCACTTGCTGCTCTGAGAGGGGAAGACTGGAGTTCCGGCTGAACTCGGAGATTCGCTGGCGGCTGATTCCCAGGCCTTTCTCTTCAATCTCTCTGATGATTTGCAGCACGGTAATGAGTTCCTGTTCTTCTATTGTAGAGCCCGTGTCAGGGGCTTCAGAATAGGCATGTTGCTTTACCCCACGTTCATTTGTTCCGAATCGTTTTGACTGAAAGAAGCTCTCGTTCGGAATATCTTTTATACGGATGACATGATCCTCACAGACGGCAAGCATGTAATCAATCGTGTTCTTAAGCTCACGAATGTTGCCGTACCAATGATACCGCTTAAGCTGATCGAGAACTTCAGCCTCAATTTTCACATCCATCCGGCCGGACTGGTGCATGAAATACCGGATCAGCGCCTCCATGTCGTCTTTTCGCTTCCTGAGCTCCGGCAAGTGGATAAACAGCACCTTTAACCGGTGATACAGATCTTCCCTGAACTCTCCTTTTTCAATGAGTTCAAGAAGGTTTCTATTTGTTGCTGCAACGACTCTTACGTCCACAGGAATAATCTCGCTTCCTCCGATTCTCAGAAGCTCTTTTTCCTGAAGGACCCGAAGCAGGCGGGCTTGTACTTTCAAGCTGATGTCCCCTATTTCATCGAGAAAAAGCGTTCCTCCATTCGCCTGTTCAAACAACCCTTTTCGTCCGCCTTTTTTCGCTCCCGTAAACGCTCCTTCTTCATAGCCGAACAGCTCGCTTTCAACCAGTTCTTCCGGGAGGGCGCTGAAATTCACGGCCAAAAAAGGACCGTTATGGCGGTTTGAAGCGTGATGAATCGAGCTTGCAAACAGCTCTTTTCCAGTCCCGCTCTCCCCTTGTATTAAAATGGTCAACTGGGTTTTTGCCAGTTTCTCTGCGATCTCTTTTGTTTCCAGCAACTGTTTGTTATGCCCGATAATGTCATTGAACGTGTATTTTGCATAATGGCCCCGCTTGACCAGTTCTCTTCTGAGCTTTCTTTCCATTTCGATCGTTTCCACCGCATTTTTAAACGTGGCAACAATGGTCCCTTCTGCCTCCATGGAAAAACGGTGCACGATGACATCGGCATATTCAACGGTAAAATAACGATTCGCTTCTTTTTCATCTTCAGCCATAATAAACGTGACCAGATCTTTATTCGAAATCACATCGGTAATGTTCTTTCCGATCACACGTTTCCCTTCAAAGCCTAGAAGCTTCTCGAGAATGCCGTTGAACACCGTAATTTTCCCTTTCCGATCCACAGCAAGAATTCCGTCATGGACACCGTCTACGACCTTTTTCAAATGTTCACTTACCTGATTTGCTTCGCTCGTAGCTACGGCCAGACGCCGGCTGAGCTGAATGATCGTTTGTATGTAGCGGGTTGAGACTTCCTCCTGCTTTTCCTCAAGAAGCCCGAGCTTATCGAGAACAGTAATGATTGTTGTCATGTCAATGAGCCGCGGGCCGATGTTAATCACTTCTTTAACGGAGTTCGGCACAAGCTCCATCTCTCCCGGGGTTATTGCAAGAGATACGTCTTTGACCATCTTTTTTCCTGGAAAATAAGGATAAAGCTTGATGTGGTCGATACCGAGGTTCTTTAACGACTCAATCGCTTCATTGACCGTCTCAGGGAAATCGTTTACGTATAACGCTTCTGTGCCTTTAGGGACTGTAAACAACTGATCGATATTGTGAAAATTGACGATCCGTTTCGCTGTGATCAGGTGGCATCCTTTCCCGATAAAAGCAGCCACCTCTTCTTCTATTAAATATGAAGATAATAAGACGACCCGGTTCTGAATGACACGGCCGATCCCTTCATCCACGGCATAGCTCTCAATTTGCACAAATGTTCCGATAAATTCCGACAACTGGGCCACAAGAGTCTTCCTCGTTTCTTCCGAGCCTGCCAAAACAACCAATTTCCGTTCTCTCATGTCCGCCACCTCTCTGCTTAAAGTATAGCATAGTGCGATATTAAATGGGTTTATTGGGGAACGGGGAATAGCCATTTTCTATTCAGATGCGAAACGGGGCTTTAAACGAGTTAGGAAAGGGTTTAATCAAGTTACACGTCCACTTGATCCATTTAGCCTTCTCTTTAGTCAAGTTAGCACCGTTCATGCCTCCTCCAAAATGAAAACCCCGGCACCAGCCGGGGTTGCAACTCTCGTCTATTCAAATGTTCCTTTCATCAAATGCTCTTTGTCCTTCATCATCCACTGCCCCCGGGCCATGACGGATTCGATTTCCAGATCCGATTCATTCACGAGAAGCAAATCAGCGTCGGCGCCGACTGCCACCCGCCCTTTCCCGGTAAACTTGTACACGTCGGCTACATTGGATGTGGCTACTTTAATGGCATCTTCAAAGGCTATGCCTTCCTCCAGGACAGCATCCCGGACTTCCTTGTAAAGGCTCGTCACGCGGCCGATCTTAAGTCCGGTCAGGTTCCCTTTTGCATCGAACTCCGGCAGACTTCCCTGGCCGTCTGATGTGAAGGTGATCTGCTCAACAGGGACACCGCTGTTGATCATCTTCTTTAGGCCGCGGCTGCATTTCGTCTCGTCCCCTTCGAGAATTTCCTTTGTTGTGCTCGTCGTAAAGTCCACGTAGCCGCCTCTCTTTGCAAAAGTGATACCGGACTCGAGCAGCCCTTCGTTCCGGTTAATATGAGTCGGAACGAACTGGGTGATCGGTATATCAGTTGTTTCCACGACTTCTTCGATCAGTTTGAGCCGGTCGGGACTATCTCCGAGGTGAACGTTCACAACACCCGCTTTCCCGGACAGAATCCCTCCAACCCTTGCATCGCTTGCAATACGGGCAAGCTCTTCCCGGGTCGGCTGTGAGGATCGGTGATCGGAGATGGCAATCTCCCCTGCCCCGATGATCTCTTCAATTAAGATGATGTCCTGCTCGATGGAACCGGTTAAAGTTTTCACGGGAACCTGATACGAACCCGTTTGGCAATAACACGAGATCCCCTCTTCTTTAAGGGCTTTTGCTTTTGCAATCAAATTTGTCATCGTCCGGGTTGTTCCGTCGGTTCCGATGACGCCGACCAGCGTTGTAATTCCACCTGCGATGCAGTCGGACAGCATGAGTTCAGGGGTTCTTGTTTTAAAACTCCCTTCACCCCCGCCCCCGGTAATATGTACATGAGCATCGATCAGACCCGGCATTAACCGTTTCCCCGATCCGTCTGTCACATCATACGATGACGGGTCCAGACTCTCAAGATTGATTTGGTCTTCAATTAGAGCGATTCGTCCGTCGGTAATGAGAACATCTTTTTTCCCTGAAAATTCCGGACGATAAACGCTTACATCTTTAATTAGCTTAAGCACGTATTCCACCTCCTCAAATCAGTTGTGTGATAAGTCTATTGACCACACGCTTTTTCATCTCTTCAAACATAAGAGGGTCGTGATTGCGAGGCGCATAAACAGCAGCACCTGCTTTTTTCCCCGGCACCCATATGCCGGCGTATGTAACATGATCACTCCAAATCTGCCAGGGAGATATTCCAGCAGATACAGTATGTGGCCCGCAGCTCATTCCCATTACATGGCTGAGCTTGACGATGGCTCTTTTCAGGGAATGTTCCCTGACTTCCGTTACATCCCCCAGTGTACTAAACATTCTCGAAACACCCAATACAGAAAAACGCCCCACTTCACCGGACCACCGTGATAAGAGTTGTTCTGTCATTTGACTGACCGGATGCGTACGGCTGAAAACCCCTCGCCAGTCGTGCTGCAGGTACATGGCCAGACCTGCCTTTCCTACATAAGATGCAGGTAAACTAGTGTGATCGTCAGTAAAAGCATAAAATTCATCCGGTTCAATTCCAAAGCGAAACAGCAGGGACAGCTCAATATCTTTTTGAAGAGGTGAATCATACTGCACACCACAGCAGACAGCCAGCTCCCTGTCCGTTAACAGATACGCTTCCGCTGCACCGGTTGTCAAAAGGGGTAACGCGTAAAAAGGCTGAAGGAGGGAAGGAAGGTTCACTTCCACACCTCCATTCCCTTCTTTATACTGACAGCCATTCAAGGAGTGGTACACAGCCAGATGCCCCATCTGACCCGGCCCTTGTTCAATCGAATGCTTTACTGTCATACCACTCCCTCCTTTCTATTGCGGATCATACAAATGACAGGCTACATAATGGTCCTCGTCCATCTTCTGAAGATCCGGACGTTCCACCCGGCAACGTTCATGTGCTTTAGGGCACCGGCCGACGAAGGCACACCCTTTGGGAGGATCTACCGGAGAAGGGACATCCCCCTGGAGAATGATCCGTTCTTTCCGCTCTCGCGGGTTCGTAATCGGAATAGCAGAAAGAAGCGTCTGGGTGTAGGGGTGCAGCGGGTTTTCAAAGATTTTATCCGTATTGCCGATCTCCGCCATACGCCCGAGATACATGACCGCCACCCGGTCACACAGGTGACGGACGACACTCAGATCGTGGGAAATAAGCAGGTAGGTGAGCCCGAAATCTTCCTGTAGATCTTTAAGTAAATTCAGAATCTGTGCCTGAATCGAGACGTCCAGGGCCGCTACAGGCTCATCAGCAATGATGAGCTTCGGGTTTAGAATAAGCGCCCGGGCAATACCGATCCTCTGACGCTGTCCTCCTGAAAATTCATGGGCATATCTTCGGATAAAATCCCGGTTTAATCCTACTACATCCATCATTTCTTCTATACGCTTTTTGCGTTCCTGTTTATCTTTCACTCCGTGGGCCTTCAACGGCTCCGCAAGAATGTCTTCAACCGTAAGACGGGGATTCAGGGAGGCATAAGGATCCTGAAACACCATCTGCATATTTTTACGCTGCACACGAAGATCGGATTTGGAAAGGGAAGCAATATCTGTTCCTTCGTAAAGAACTTCACCGTCAGTCGTAGGAACAAGCTGGGTAATGCCACGTCCTGTAGTGGACTTTCCACACCCGGACTCTCCAACGAGCCCGAGAGTCTCCCCTTCATTTAAGGAAAAAGAAATCCCGTCGACCGCCTTCACATAGGTGACGTGCTTTTTGATTACGCCCTTTTTCTGGGGAAAATGAATTTTAAGGTCTTTCACGTCCAAGAGTGGTCTGCCCATCTTTTGCTTCCTCCTTTCGTCCGTGTACGTCGTCATAAAGCCAGCAGCGGGCATGATGCCCGTCCTTCATTTTCAGAAAAGGAGGATCCTCCTGTGTACAATGAGGCATCACATGGTCACAACGCCCCGCAAAGCGGCATCCTTTTTCCACAGTACCGGGTGCCGGAACCTGACCGGATATGGAAAAGAGCCGGTCCTGTTTTTCATCTACTTTCGGCAGTGAGCCGAGAAGTCCGACCGTGTACGGGTGTTTGGGATCGTTAAAGAGCGTATCTACATCTGCTTCTTCTACAATTTCACCAGAATACATCACTACCACACGGTCGCACATTTCCGCCACTACACCAAGGTCGTGGGTAATGAACATAATCGCCGTATTCGTCTTTTCCTTTAGACCACGCATCAGATCGAGAATCTGAGCCTGAATTGTCACATCCAGAGCCGTCGTCGGTTCATCAGCAATGAGAAGACGCGGTTCACAGGCGAGACCGATGGCAATCATTACCCGCTGCCTCATGCCTCCCGACAGCTGGTAAGGGTGGCTGTCGTATATCTGCTCCGCCCGGGGAATACCTACAAGCTTCAGCATTTCTATTGATTTCTTTCTGGCTTCGGCATGGGTCATACGGTTATGAAGAAGCAGCACTTCATTGATCTGCTTGCCGATAGTGAAGACGGGATTTAACGACGTCATCGGTTCCTGAAAAATCATTGAAATATCATTTCCACGGATCTTACGCATTTCCCGCTCTTTTTTATCCAGGAGGTTTTCACCATCAAAGTGGATCTCCCCGCCGGAAATCCGCCCCGGCGGCGATGGGATCAGCCTCATGATGGATAGGGATGTAACACTTTTACCGCACCCCGACTCTCCTACCACGCCGACAGTTTCACCGGCTTTAATGGAAAAACTGATGCCGTTTACGACTTTCACATCTTTCCCGTCACTTTTAAAACTCACTTCGAGGTTTTTTATATCAAGTACATTTGCCATTTGTATCACCTATTCTTTCAGCTTCGGATCGAGGGCGTCACGAAGCCCGTCACCCAGAATATTGAAGCTCAGCACTGTAATGACAATGGCCAGTCCCGGAAAGAACGTAGCATGAAACACAGTACCACTGTTGTCTTTTGCAGCACTCAGCATTGATCCCCACTCCGGCGCCGTAATGTCTCCCCCGAGTCCAAGGAAACTGAGGGCGGCCCCGATCAAAATCGCCACACCAATCCGCATTGTCAGATAAACCATCACAACAGAAAGGGTGCCTGGGAAGATATGCCGGAGAATAATAACCGGATCTTTTACCCCAATCGAGCGAGCTGCTTCTACATAGGTCATTTCTTTCAAAGCCAGCGTTGAACCACGGACAATACGGATAAATACAGGAATCGTAAAGACAGCCACGGCTAAAATGATGTTCGTAATGCCCGCACCGAGAAAGGCAATAACCGCAATGGCTAGAAGGATCCCCGGGAAAGCAAGAAGAACGTCTGTCATTCTCGTAACCACACTGTCCACCCAGCGGCCGTAGAATCCTGCCAAAAGACCAAGGGCGGTCCCGATAAACGCACCGATCGCCACAGAAACAAATCCGATTAAGAGTGTATCCTGCGTGCCGTGAATGACCCGGCTGAAGATATCACGGTTCTGGTGGTCTGTTCCAAAATAATGAATGGATGACGGAGGCTGATGCTTATACACATCGGTGAGCGTAACGTTGGGCTCACTAACGTTTAAGTAGGCAAGAACCGGCTCCGCCTGTTCCCCTGCCGCAATTTGAACAACGGAACTTACAGGACCCGTCTGAATACGGATCGCCCCGTCCCCTTCACCAGTTACGGTAACAACGCCCGTGTCACTTACCTCGGCCACATCCTCATCAAGTGAAGAAAAATGCAGCCCTTCAATGGCTTCGGCGTCACTTGCCGGAGCATTGAAGCCGCTAGATACTTCTTCTGACTCTTCTGTTTCATACAAACGTAAAGCGAGTTCGTGAATGTCTGCATGTTCTGTGATCTCTTCTCCATCGGTCAAAATGGCCGTAACATTAAGTTGAAACTCATCTCCAGGAGAGAGGACACCCTCAGGCTGTGATGGGATCAGCTGTGAAATTACCGGCTCTTTTCCTTCCAGGAGAGACTCCCCTTCCACCACTACCTGGAATGACGAGCTCACATCCCCGCTTTCAATTGTGGCATTTGTAAAGCCCGACGTATTGCCGTTCACTAAAATGCCCCGCGCGGAACGGCGGATCGATGCAATTCTCCGGTTTTCCGAATCGGCCGTCAGCTGCGCAATCTCCGCTCCTTCAATGGTTGACCCGTCTGTAAGAACCCCTTCAATCGTAACCGACGCATTGGTAAGCTGATCCAGGTCTATGCCTTTACCAGGATACTGGGACGTAACCGGGCGGTGTGGATCGTATGGCGCCAGTAGCGATCCGAACAAGCCCACAAATAAAATCAGAATGACTACGGCAAAAGCGGCCACAGCCATCTTCTGCTTTAAAAACTTCGTAAGGAATTCCCTGAAAGGAGAATAGGGCTTCGTCTCATTCGTGTTCATAGGCTGTCTCCTTTCCATCAGTCATAGCGGATCTGCGGATTTAAGAATCCATAGCTGATATCCACCAGTAGATTTATAACTAAAAACTGCAGTGAGAATAATAGAATCAATGCCTGTATAACCGGATAGTCACGGGACAAAATGGAATCGATCAGATAAGACCCCAGCCCCGGCCAGGCGAAAACCTGTTCAACAACGACAGCTCCTCCAATGAGAAAGCCAAACTGCAGACCTGCCATGGTGACAACAGGAATGAGTGCGTTTCTCAGGACGTGACTCCAGATGACCACACGTTCCTTCTGCCCTTTTGCCCGGGCGGTCCGCACGTAATCTTCCCGCATCACTTCGAGGACACTGGAGCGGGTAAATCGTACAATGGTCGCTGCCACACCAAACCCGAGGGTAATCGACGGCAGCAAAATATGCAGTGGTGTTCCGGCTCCGCTTGTAGGAAACCAGCCAAGCTGAACAGCGAAAATCTGCATGAGCATCAGACCAAACCAGAATTCAGGGATACTGAGTGCTGTAATGGTCGACACCATCCCCGCTCTGTCCCAGATGGAGTTTCGTTTTGTTGCAGAGATAATACCTACAGAAACTCCGATTAAAATCGCCCAGAACATACTCAGTATCGTTAGGACAAAGGTATAGCCAAACCGGCGGATGACTTCTTCGGATACGTCTGCCCGTGTCCGGTACGATTGTCCGAGGTCCCCATGCACAAGCATATCTTTCATATAACGGCCGTATTGAACAGGAAGCGGATCGTTGAAGCCTTCACGCTCACGAAGCGTCTGATACGTCTCCTGGTCAATCTCCGCTCCATACATAATCCGGATCGGATCACCCGGTGTGAGGTGAACGAACAGGAAAGAAATGATTGTTATGATAAATAAGATCGGAATCATGCCTATGAGTCTTCTAAGTACAAATTGAAGCATGGTCTCACCTCTTTCTGAATGAAGGTTTTAGAGTTTTAAATCAGGGGATTCCGGTTGCACTCAAGGTAGATACTTTCACCACGGTAAGTGAATGTATCGAGCCTTCTTTGTGGTTTATCGACCCTTAATCAGAATATATCGGTCATTCGACAAAATTCGACCACAAGCGCCGCCATCGTCATCACTGATAAAAAAGGGGCTCCATCAACGAAGCCCCTCTTCTTTTTTACCGGACAATCAGCGGATTTCCGCCAGGTTTAAGTGAACAGCACCAGAAGGAAGTACGTAAATGCCGTGTACGTTTGTACCTTTGGCAATCAGTGCATCCGGAATGTGGAGGAATACCCACGGTGCGTCTTCGTAAATCACCTGCTGGATTTCAGCGTATGTTTCCATTGCTTCGTCTTCATCAGGAGTGGAGATGGCGTCATCAAACATGACATCAAGCTCTTCGTTAACATAGAATCCTGAGTTGTTGAAGTTAGGCGGCACCCGGTCAGAGGCGAAGTTCGGACGTAAACCATAGTCAGCTTCACCGGTACCAGGAGACCAGCGGCCGATCCACAGATCCGTGCCTTCACCAGCATCGAGCATGTCAAACAACGTACCAGATTCATAAGCTTCTACTTCCACATCGATGCCGATCTCAGCAAGCTGGATAGCCACGTACTCTGCAACACTGAGAAACTCGGTGCTGTTACGTGTCCAGAGGGTAGCTTCGAACCCGTCTTCATACCCTGCTTCATCCATCAGTTCCTGAGCAAGCTCAAGGTCATACTCGTAGACAGACTGCCCTGCGTACCCATATACGGCCGGAGCAATGGCAGAATCAGCAACCTGACCGTAGCCGTCAAGAACCTGGGCGATAAGACCATCTTTATCTACTGCATGGTTCATAGCCTGACGCACTTTAAGGTCATCGTAGTTTTCGTTTTGGAAGTTCATTCCGATATAGTAAAGATCCGTACTTGACCCTGTGTAAAGATCAAGATCCTCTTCATTTTCCAATTCAGCGGCATTTAAGGTTGGAATTGGTGTGATGACGTCCACTTCGCCTGTACGAAGCATGTTCACCCGCGTACTTGCTTCCTGAACAGGGCGGAAGGTAATGGCGTCCACTCTTGCTGCTTCCTCCTCATTCCAGTAGTCATCGAATTTCTCGACAACAACGTGCTCACTGTCACGCCACTCGACAAATTGGAAAGGTCCGGTACCAACAGCACCTTCACGGTCAAGGTTGTAATCCGGGTCCTCCAGCTTCTTATTCAGCTCTTCTACTGATTTAAATGCCGCAGAAGAGTGGGCCATGTAGGAGGCCATGGCAGAGTTTGGCTCATCAGCTACGATTGTAACTGTGTAGTCATCCTCCACGATGACTTCCTCTACAAATGAAAAGAAAGAAGACCTTGCCATCCCATTATCCGTATCACGGACAAAATCGATATTTTCTTTTACGGCCTCAGCGTTAAATTCTGTTCCATCGTGGAAGGTTACGCCTTCACGTAAGTAAAAGGTAATTTCGGTAGCGTCGTCACTATAGTCATAGTCTTCTGCAAGGACAGGAACGATTTCCATATTTTCATTGAATCTTAGCAGCCCTTCCATCATCGTACTCTGAATCGTAGCGGAGTTGCCGTCTGTCGTATTATGAGGATCCATCGAAGTAGGCTCGGCTTCGATACCTACAGTAAGGTCTCCCCCTGAAGCCGCTTCTCCCTCTCCTTCGTCACCTTCATCTTCCGTTTCTTCTGTTTGCGGTTCATCTGTGCCTGTGTCGTCTTCACCTGTATCTGCGGGTTCTTCACCGCCGCATGCTGCCAGTACCAGGACGGATGAAAGAGCAAGTGCCATCCAGGACGCTTTAACTTTTTTCAATGTTCATTTCCCCCTCAACATTAATTTCATATTCACACTATATACACTGCAATTTTGATGCCAAAGTTCTAAGTATTCTAAAAATAACCCCCTTCCCTTCTCATAAACTATCTATCTCAAAGGATTTTCACCCTTTGATTCAATCAATAACCTTTCTGAATATTCAATCTTATTGGTTGTTTTGGTTTGTTTATTGGTTGAACCTGATTTTTATGCATAAACAATAATATAATCGTCCTTAGTGAATAAATCAACATGTTTTTTTATTAATATGCAAAAAACATTAAATAAAAAGCCTCACCCTGTCAGGTAAACCCTGACTGGATAAGGCTTCTTAAGACATAATCATTTCCGGCATCCGGGATATTTATTCTTTCATCCAATCACCCCGTTAAAAAAGAACAACTGCGAGGATGATAAAGGCCGCTCCAAGTGCTGCGACAGCCCCGTTTCTTACTGCATTCTTTTTTACCACAAATGTAAACAGAGCCACAACACCGAGTAAGATGAGGAAAAAGATGATCCCATCGGCAATCGGATGAATAACGGTCCCTTGTACCGTCGTTTCCTGGTAAATCTGAAAGTTAACAATGAGGGCAATGGCCCATAAAAGGACGATTCCGCTAACACCTGTGATAATATAACGTGCCATATTAACCACTCCTTCTTAAAACAATAATGGCATATTCCTTATTTTTTGACAATTATCCCATAATTCCATTGTGTTACCACGCATTTATTCGTACAATAAAGGAAAGTTTTGGAGGTGGGAGGAGTCTTCATGAGTGTTTTTAAGGATTTTCTGCACAACCTGTTTTACATCCTGACTCCCATTTTTCTTTATGTAACCTTTTGGGGAGGCTTTGGTTTTCAGCGTAACCGGAAAATGACAAGAATATTCTTCTTTATCCTTTGTGTGAGCTCCATGGTCCTTTCCATGACCTTTCCTGTAGTATTAAACAATGGAATTACCTTTGACCTCCGGCATGTTCCCCTGATAATCGGAACACTTTACGGCGGCTGGGGTATGGGGCTTGCTTTACTTTTGTTCCAGAACGCTTATCGTGCCATCTGGATTGGAATGGAAAGCATATTGTTCGCCATTTATTTCAGTTCACTAGTATATCTCTTTTTTCTTGGTTTTTCAAAGTATTATCATTCCATTAAATTAACGAAAAAAATTCTTTATTATATGCTGGTGCTCCTGATCGTTGCCTCTCTTGCGACGGTGTTCCCTTCTACGATCTTTGCCGATACGAGAACTGAAATTGCGTATTACATGGTACAGTTCTTCTTTATCTACTCATGTGTATCATTTCTTGTTATCTATACACTTGAAAAGATCCTTTTAAACGAACGTCTTAAAGGTGATTTAAGAAAAAGTGAACAGCTCCGCCTTGTCAGCGAGCTTGCTGCTTCTGTTGCACATGAAGTAAGAAACCCTATGACAGTGGCACGAGGCTTCATTCAGCTTCTTCAATCGAATGCCAACCTGACGGAAAACGAAAAGAAATACATGCAGCTTACCCTCTCTGAAATTGACAGGGCCCAGCTGATTATCAGTGACTATTTATCCCTCGCAAAGCCAAAAGATGTGGAACTTGAAACGATCAATGTTGCTTTTACGATGGATAAAGTAAGGCACACCATTCAGGCCTACGCCCTTATGAACAATGTTTCGGTCTATCTTGACGTTCCGTCTCATTTAAAAATCAGAGGCGATGAAAAAGAGCTCACCCAGGTTGTTTTAAATTTAGCCAAAAACGGTATCGAAGCGATGCCACAAGGGGGAAAGCTGTTTTTGTCTGCCGTCCATACCGGCCAGCACATCCGAATTAAAATTGCAGACACAGGCAGTGGTATGACCAAAGAAGAAGTCAAACAGCTGGGCACAGCGTATTATTCCACCAAGGAAAAAGGAACGGGCCTTGGCTTAATGGTGTCATTCAGTATTATCCGCTCCTGGGGCGGACATATACAGGTCAACAGTAAGGTCGGAGAAGGAACAGAGTTCATCATCCAGCTTCCTGTCATAACCGAAAAACACGATACCCCTGAAAAAGAACCGACGATGTCAGTATAAACAGCAGTTTCTGCATGAGTGTGTAGTGTATTCCCTGCAATCACCATATATAATAAATCAGCAATGCTCTTTAACACAGCTATCAAACAGCCATCAAACCTAATTCATTCGCACCATAAAGCATGAAGATAAGCATACTGTCTTTTTTCAGCTGAGTTACCCAGTTCCTCTGATTTTTCAGCGCATTGTGCGTAGTTGAACAAAATACGCGAAATCCCTGCGGAAGTGAGAGACAGACGAGACCTTACATCTCCCCGGGTAGGCTCGGCGCGAGTGCGCGGAAAGGGAGTGTATTCCGTTCACCGAAGCTGAAAAGTTGTCTAACCCAATTAAAAAAAGCTGCCCCTAAAGGTTTACTAACAAACCTCAAAGGCAGCTTCTTTTTTATGAATTATTCTTCACCAAGTACGATATCATCGTAGAACCATTCATATGTCGGCTGGTCTGCAGCACCGTATATCCGTTCCACTTCTTCACCATTCTCATAATGAATCAGCGTCGGTGTTCCTTCAATGCCAAATTGACTGAACCCGTCGTCAAACTCGAGTAAATTAAATAAGTGCAGGTCAATATCTTTTTCATCTGCCATTGGAATAATAACAGGACTTACCTGGTTACAAGCCTGGCAGGCAGGGCTGAAATAATAAACAGTAAAATCCTCTTCATTCTCAATCTTTTCATCCAGCTCATCCGGAAGAATGATGTTGTCATAATTCGGGTCATCAAGGGTATCAATCGTTTCCTGATGAAGACGGTCTTTACCATATGGGTTTCCTTCAGATTGCTGCTGATTCTGATACGACGTGACAAATGCAAGTGCACCAAAAATAATCACAACGGCAACCCCGAAGATAATGATTTTCTTCATGTTGTTCACTCCTTCGATTTAGCCAGTACAACGATCAATAATACAGAAATTGCAGCAAAAGCAATAAAAGCAAGAAACGGAATCGTGATAAAACCAAATACGTTGATGTATTGATAATTACAAGGTACGACGCCGCAAAAATCAGATGTTTGTGCCATAGCCGGCACTTTCTGTACCAAATAGTGATACAGAGAAATCAAAGCCCCGATTACGCTGAGAGGCAGGGCATAAACAGCCTGTTTTGCGTCTTTCTTTACTGCTGCAATGGCAAGGGTAATCGCAAGCGGGTACATAAAAATCCGCTGAATCCAGCACAGTTCGCACGGAATGAACATTCTTATTTCTGAAAAATAAAGAGATCCGAGCGTTGCCGTAAATGCGATGGCCCATGCAGCAAAAAGTCCATATTCAACTGCTTTATTATCTTTCACGGATGCATCTCCCCTATTTTAACATATGGACTTATCATAATACGAAAGAGGCGATTCGTATAGGTTGTTCACGTGATTGTCAGAAACTGCAGCCTCACGAGAGAATCTGCCGTGCAGAACCGTCCAGAAGAAAAGGTGTAACCTCGTGTGGCGGAAGCGGCTTGCAGTACAAGTATCCCTGGACTTCATCGCAGTCATTTTCCTTTAAAAACGTAAGTACCTCACTGGACTCCACCCCTTCTGCAACCACTTTGACATTCATGTTACGTGCCAGCTTAATAACAGAGGTAACTATCACTTCGTCCTTTTCTTTAATAAGGACATCCCTGATAAATGACTGATCAATTTTCAATGAATCGACCGGAAAATTCTTCAGGTAGCTGAGCGTAGAGTATCCGGTTCCAAAGTCGTCTATGGATAAATGGACACCAAGTTCTTTTATTCCTTCAAGCACTTCCTGTCCATTCTGCAATTGAGACAGAAGAAAGCTCTCCGTGATTTCAAGACTTAACAACCATGGATTCATATCTGTTTTACGGATAATCTCCCCCAGTTGTTGAATGAATTCCCGATCCCTGCACTGGACTGCTGATATATTAACAGACATCCTTACAGGCAGACCTTCTTTTTTCCATAGAGAAGCCTGTCTGCATGCCTCTTCCAGGACCCAGAGACCAATGTCCTTAATCAGGCCTGTTTTTTCCGCAACTGGAATAAACGTGAGAGGAGCTACACATCCCAGCACTTCGTCATTCCAGCGAAGGAGTGCTTCCACCCCGATCACTTTTTCTTTATGGAGATCGACCTGGGGCTGATAAACCAGGGAAAGACTTTGATTATGTATCGCTTGTTTCAGCCTTCCCTCCATCATTTCTTCTTTGTTTTGCCCGGTATCATTTTTCTGTTTTGCTCTTTTCAAAAGTTCCTCGGTACCACTGGATGAATGTTCATTCACCACTGCTGTGAGAATACACTTGAAGGGGTTTAGACATTCTGTTATTTTTTCCTCTGCCTCTTGCTCACTCACCCTGCCTTTAACAAAACAGCAAAAGGTAAATTCATCGATTACGTAAATGCTTCTCTCATGAGATTGGGCTTTTTTTAACCCTTCTGCCCACCTGTCTTCTCTTTCAGTAAACCTGCCGTAAACGAGGGTGAACGGCTGTTTTTCGTGCTTCTTCATCACCTCAAGAAGTGCCCGTTTGTTCGGAAGGCCCGTCCTTTCGTCAATAAAGGAAGCCGTAATTTCCTCGCAGGGGTGTAAAACGAAGAACGAAAATGCCGGGTCAAGTGGATTGTATTTCGGCATTGTAAGTTTTGAGAACGTAAAGGAAAGAAGTACGCCTTCTGCGCTTTTAACCATCGCTTTTTTCCCTCTCAGCAGGATTAGAAACCTCCGATGGTCTGTCCCAAGCACATGGTGGTGATGAAGTCCGGTAAAGTGAAAAAACGAATCGCTTGCATACCTGATCGTTTCCTGTCCATCAACCATAAAGTAAATAGCGTCTTCTTCAAGAGTCTGATTGAGACGTTCTATAAAATAAGCAAGGTTTTGTTTATTGAACTCGAGTCCCTTATACAAATTGTAGTCCTCCTCTTTCATGGCCAACTGCATAAAAATAGCCGACCTTAATAACACTAAGGTCGGTTGCACTACCAGCTCCTGATTGTCCAAGTGCCCACATAAAGACAATCACTCTCCGCTACCTTTGTAATAATATTGTAATATTCAGACAAAGAAAAGCACAAGGGTCTATCTCCCTTTTCTCTACATCATTTTTACATTATTCTCCTCTACCACTCTGACTGTGTCCGTTTTCTTTTTAATATGTCGGGTATCTTAACAATAAGGACTTTTACCTTATATTTCTCAAGGAGGCGTATAGTATGGAAATGGAATTTGTACAGATCAATGATCAGCAGGTCAAGTCGCTGGCTTATGATGACATGAACCAGCAGCTCCATGTCAGGTATCAAAACGGAGAATATCTTGTATATTACGGTGTTAAAAAGGCCGATTATGTCGCACTGCAAGGTACGGCAGACACAGCCGGTTTTATCGATTCAAAGATTGCCCTGGATTACCGCTCTGAGCGCATGAACTAGAGAAATGACCCAGAGGAAGATAATCCTTTATCCCCACTCTTGAAGCAGAATATTCTTTTAATTAGAGTGGGGAAATAAAAGGTGGAACAGCTGCCGGACTTTCGATAAAATGGAGGTGGCAAGTTTGACCATTTAACTGACTTACAGTAACAGAGACGTTTAAGGAGGGTTTATCATGAAGATAGGGGTACCCGGTGAGATTAAGAATAACGAAAACAGAATTGCCTTGACACCTGGGGGTGTACTGCTTTTAAAGCAGGCCGGACATGATGTTTATGTTGAAAAGAATGCAGGAATTGGAAGCGGTTTCACAAATGAGGATTACCAGGAGGCAGGGGCAGAAATTCTGACTGAAGCCAAAGATGTTTGGAATCGTGCAGACATGGTGATGAAAGTAAAAGAGCCTCTCGAATCCGAATATCAATATTTCCGTGAAGGACTAGTCTTATTTACATATCTCCATTTGGCAGCAGTCCCTGAGCTTGCAAAAGCACTTACAGAGAGCAAAGTAACGGCCATTGCCTACGAAACGGTGGAAGTAAACCGTACGCTTCCTCTCCTTACACCAATGAGTGAGGTTGCCGGACGTATGGCTGCTCAGATCGGGGCCCAGTTCCTTGAAAAGCCAAAAGGCGGAAGCGGCGTGCTCCTCTCAGGTGTGCCGGGTGTTAAACGTGGAAAAGTTACCATTATTGGCGGCGGAGTTGTTGGAACAAACGCAGCCAAAATTGCCATGGGACTCGGCGCTGACGTTACGATTATTGATGTGAATCCGGAACGCCTCCGTCAGCTGGACGATATTTTCGGTACGGAAATCAACACACTTATGAGTAACCCGATTTCCATAGCTCAAGCGGTAAAAGAATCAGACCTTCTCATCGGGGCCGTATTAATTCCCGGAGCAAAGGCGCCTCGTCTTGTTACTGAAGATATGATTAAGGAAATGATGCCGGGCTCTGTTATTGTGGATGTTGCCATTGACCAGGGCGGAATCGTTGAGACAGTAGACCGTATTACGACTCACGATAACCCAACCTATACAAAGCATGGTGTCGTTCATTATGCTGTTGCGAATATGCCTGGTGCTGTTCCGCGAACGTCTACAATCGCACTTACAAACGTGACTGTGCCATATGCGGTACAGATCGCAAACAAAGGTGTTGTAAGAGCGATTCAGGAGAACCCTGCGTTAAAACCAGGCGTAAATACAGCGGGCGGTCATGTCACTTACGAAGCAGTGGCACGTGATCTTGGCTACGACTACATGCCTGTTGAGAATGTGCTTTAATTAGAGCCAAACAACAGAACCGTCCGTAACCAGTGCTTATCTGGATTACCGGACGGTTCTTTTTTATTCTCCTGCGGCTGCTTCTTCCAGGGTTTTTGTAATCGAGACTAGTTTGTCTATCTGTTCCAGTGTGTCTTCGATGGAAGCATACTGCTCTTCAACAGAAGCGAGTACTTCTTCGACTGCTGCACTGGACTGCTGTGTATAGCTGCTTACAGTGGCGGACTCATTTATAATCCGTTTTGTTTCATCATCCACCTCATTCATCTGCGCTTCTACTTCCTCACTCTTACAGGCTGTTTCATTTGCGTGCTTCATTAATTCATCAAAGCGGTTGCTTGCTTCGAACGTTTCAGTTAAGTTTGCAGCTACCAACTCGCGGTTCACATTCATATCTTCCTTTACCATAGCAATATCAGCTTCAATTTTTGTTAATTTATCACTGATTTTTTTCGTAGAGTCATTTGAGTCTTCTGCAAGCTTCCGTACTTCATTTGCAACCACAGCAAAACCTCTTCCCGACTCCCCGGCTCTGGCTGCTTCGATGGAGGCGTTCAGTGCCAGCAGGTGGGTCTGGTCGGATATTCCCTTGATTGCCTTTACCATGTTGCCGATTTCCCTGCTTTCCTGATAAAGCTGGTCCACAACGCTTGTCTGCTGCTCAAACCCACCATGGATTTCTTTCATCCTCGATGAGAGTGTATTCATTTTTTTATGACCTTCCTCAGTGGAAGAAGCCGTTTCCTTGGAAAGGGTATACATCAATTTAGCTGCATCATTTACTCTCTTAACAGCAGATCCCGTATGTGACACGGACTGATGGATGTCTGTCATGCTCGCAGCCGAGCTTTCAATGCCTTTGGACATTTCTGTAAAAGATAGGGTAATCTCTTTGGAAATCGCCCCCGTGTGTTTCATCTGATCATTGACCCGGCTCGTAACCTTGGTGAGTATCTCAATTGAGTGGTTAATTTCACTCAGCATCCCTTCCACTCTCTCTTTTCCCGCAGCTATATGGTTTTGCTGGGTGCTCATATTCCGCTGCATATTCTCCCCCATTTTTGCCTGGGCAACAAGAGCAATCGTTGTAATGATAAAGAGAATATTCAGGGAAACGAGAATATCATTTCCAAGCCCCATAAACATTTCTTCCCTGAACGTGATAAAGAAATAATTTGTAAGAGCAAGCCCACCGACAGCTGCCATGGCAATGGCCCGGAAGTTGTGATAGAGAGTCACAAAGGCCACACACACATAAACCATAATATAATTGGATAGTTTCGGCGAGGTTGATACCATAAAGTAAATGAGTATTAAAAAGTTGAATACAACAATGTACTGAACGTAAGACGGAAACCAGCCCTTTAACGTTATAATCGTAATGACTCCTAAAGCGAAGAATCCAACGGCCGCATATGTAATCAGCCCCCGGGCAGGTACCTGTGCTGCAAAATTGCTTAACAGCCCTATGGCATATGCTACCCATAACAGCTTCATCATCAGCCGGTTCCGTTTATCATGATGCTCTCTTTTCTCCCTCATGTGTAACACCCCTTGTTTTGTCTTTACAAAGAAATGTGTCTTTTGAATGATCATTCATTCAAAATTTTCTATTTTTCGACACTTTCCATAATCATACAAAACAAATAGAGCGCTTTCAATTTAAATAAGAAATCAATACTAGGTCTTTTTTATTTGTTTGAGTAAATCGATACTTCGCCTCACTCTGACTCGTAGATGTTTTCATCAAGGTGACACCTTTTGAAAAAAGCGTTCTATTTCAAACTTCTGACGGGCCTCGTCGTTTTATATCCACAATTACCTATTTCTTTACCTTCAGCATGATGAATGTCACCTTTGCGGTTGGTGCAGCCGCTGCTCTCCTGACGTATGGTGGAACGAGCTCCTTTCCCCCGCCAGTGGTTAGTGAAGGGGATGCACCTGTGGATACGAGAGTGATGTATACCCCGGAATCACAGGATGGTATCTATCGCCTTGATCCTTATTTTCTTTCTTCCCTTTTAACATTTCTGTCAAGCTTTCTGATGTATTTTCTAATGTAATAGTGATGTGAAATCGTAATAAACAAATTAAAGAGCAGACCTCAACAGGCCTGCTCTTTTTAAAAACCCCTTATATCTTAACACTCTCCACCCAGTCCGTAATTCGTTTTACCTGGACGAGGTTATCGTGCTCCATTGCCTGGCTGCTTCCGGAGATGTAGACCGCTTTCATTTCCTGCAAAAGGGCCGGTGCAATTTCGTTTATGAAGTTATCACCTACAGAAACCGTTTCTGAAGGCTTCACACCAAACTCTTTTGTAAGTTCATTGAAGTAATGATCGGTCAGGCTTGGCTTTTTCGCCGATGTAACCACTTTTGAAAACACGCCTTTTAAATTGAGCTCGCTGAACAAACGGCCAACGTCATCTGCATCACTGTTTGTCATGAGAACAATATTTGTCTTTTCTTTTAATTGAAGCAAAAACTCCCGGAGACCCGGAATCGGATCAAGCTGGAATTCGTCTGTCACCATGTATTCCTTTGTTTCACAATATCTTTTATAGCAGTCTTTCACGCCGTAGTGCTTGGCACAGGCAAAAGGAAGCCACCAGCCGTCACCAATGGCAACGATGGTTTCAAAATCAAACTCAAGGTTTCCTTTATATGTATCTTTCACTTTTTCCAATGGCCATTTTGTTCCATCCCAGTTGTGTGCTTCCACTACTGAAAGGGTCATAGGATCGACAGTCAGAACCGCATCATGTTCCACGTCGTAAGCCTTCCCTACTTCAAGGACATGTTCTCCGTTTTTAGACTTTTCATAGTCTGCCCAGAATGCTTCTTTATCCTCTTCTGCTACATCTATCGCAAGTCGCTTCGCATAATAATCAAAATGGTCCGTTCCTTCATATAGCGTTCCGTCTAAATCAAAAATGTATAATTTCTCAACCTGCATTGCCACACTCTCCCCCGGAAAGATTCGTAAACACTACTTTTTAGAGTAATCTTTTTATGTCCCGAGCGCAAGGTTCTACAAGATTTTAGTAAAAAGGATTCGAGAGATGTGGAAATCAGCAAAAAAATAAACGGATTTTGACTATTTTGTAAAGTTTGCAAAGGCTTTGTGGATTCTTGTAAAGGTTCGGTTAGGAAACGGTAAAAGCTATAGTATTCCAACCTCCCTTCCTGCATAATCGCATTTGTAAGTAAAAAACTTACATACTTTGAAAAAAAGAAAAGAGGGGTTTTGCAAGATGAAGAAGTTATTCACGGTTTTAATGACTTCAGTGATCGTTGCAGGGTTGGTTGCCTGCGGAGAGTCTGAAGGAGCTCAGGAAGAAACAGCTTCCAATGAGACTGATACTGAAGAAACAACAGAAGACGATGATGCGTCTGAAGACGACGCTTCTGAAGAGGAAGAAGAAGCTGCTGACAGACCTGATTCCATTACAATGGGGTTCGTTCCCTCTACTGATTCCGATCAAATTGCGGCGACTGTAGAGCCACTTGCAGAACGCCTTTCTGAAGAGCTTGGAATTGAAGTTGAAGGTACAGTTATGACAAACTACTCCGCTTTGGTTGAGGCAATGGGAAGCGGGCAGGTTGAAGTAGGGTTTATCCCGGCATTTGCTTATGTACTGGCAAGTGAACGTCATGATATCGAGGTTATTTTAAAGTCTATCCGTAACGGTGAAGACAGCTACCGCGCTCAATATTCTGTGAGAGCAGATTCCGGTATTGAGAGTCTTGAAGATCTCGAAGGCAAAGTTTGGGCATTCCCTGATGTAGCTTCTACCAGTGGCTACCTTTTCCCTGCTACCCAGCTTCGTACTGAGCTTGGTGTAGACGAAGATGATTTCTTCGCTGACCTCCTTGAAGCAGGTTCCCACGATAACGCCCTTATCACTGTACTCGTAGGTAATGCCGATGTAGCAACAACGTTTGAAGATGCCCGTGACGTTATTGCTGATGACTACCCTGAAGTATTTGACGAAGAAACTGGTTTAATTCAACTTGGATTTACTGAGCCAATTCCAAACGATACAATCTCTGTTATTCCTGGTCTTGGAAGCTTTAAAGATGAAATACAGCAGGCTTTCCTTTCTTTCAATGATAATGAGGAAATGATTGAAATCATGCAGGAAGTTTACCGTTGGGACGGCATTGCTGAAGCTGCTGACGAAGACTACGACATCGTCCGTGAAGCTTATGAGCTGTTCTCAGACGAAGTTGATCCGCTTAACTAATTAATCATTTGATGACAATAGGAAAAAGAGGTTGGGACATAAAGAGAGTGTTTAGCAGTAGTTCCGAACAATGAGCGAACATAGCGGATGAAAGATACGTAGATTCCTGCGGGATGAAAAGCGAAGATGAGACCCCGCAGGGCAAAGCCCGAGGAGGCTCAGCCGCTTCCCGCGGAAAGCGAAGTATCTTCAAGGAGCGATTTATATGCATTGCACATTGTTTGTTCGGATTCACTAAACCTTTCTGCCCTAGCCTCTTTTCTATGTCTATGAAAATAAAAAGGAGATTCTTTCCACCTAACACAATCCAGGGGGTACATACAACAATGGTTGAATTCAAAAACACGTCACTTGTTTATCCAAACGGCACACAGGGACTAAAAGATGTAAACATTAAAATTAACGAAGGAGAGTTTGTCGTAATTGTCGGACTTTCAGGCGCAGGTAAGTCCACTCTCATCCGCAGTGTTAACCGCATGGTGACGCCGACTGACGGGGAACTCCTCGTCGATGGTGAGGATATTCTCTCCTACAATGGACGTCAGCTCCGCGACCTCCGTACAAAGGTAGGAATGATTTTCCAAAACTACAATCTCGTTAAGCGATCTACTGTTATGAAAAATGTGATCGCCGGCCGGCTTGGCCATACGGGTACATTGCGAAGTGTGCTGAACCTGTATTCAAATGAAGACAAATCACTGGCTTACCAGAGTCTGCAGCGTGTCAACATCGACGAAAAAGTACATTCAAGAGCCGATCAGCTCAGTGGCGGGCAGCAGCAGCGTGTCAGTATTGCCCGCGTACTCACTCAGCAGCCTAAAGTCATCCTCGCCGATGAGCCGGTAGCAAGTCTTGATCCTCCGACTTCTCACCAGGTGATGACGTACCTTCGAAAAGTGAACAAAGAGGACAAGATTACCACTCTTGTAAACCTCCACTTTATTGATATGGCAATGGAGTATGCTGACCGCATTATCGGCATGCGCGCAGGTGAAGTTGTATTTGACGGCCCTGCAAGCACAGTAACAGAAAGTACGTTTGAAGAGATTTATGGACGTAAGATCCGTGAAGAAGACATGGTAGGAGGAGATGAAGATGACGAAAACAACGGCTAATCCAGGCCAGGAATCATTCGACCCTTCAAATCCACCAGGCTTACGTACGCAGCAGGCCAAGTGGAAGCTTACGTTTGTATTTGCTGCTGTCGTTCTCGTATACATGTTTACTTCGTGGCAGACAAACTCCAGCCTCATTGATCTTTGGTTTGGGATGCCTGACGTCTGGCGTATGGTAGGCGAACTGTTCCCGCCAAACTGGGGTTATGCAACTGAGACGTGGGGCCGGCTGAGTGAAACGATTCAGATGGCGATTATTGCTACAACGGTCGCCGGAATTCTCTGTATTCCAATCAGTTTGATGGCGTCGTCAAATATTGCTCCAAACAAATGGGTTTACAATATTACAAAGCAAATCATGAACATTCTCCGTACGATACCCGATCTGCTGCTTGCGGTTATTTTTGTCGGAATTTTCGGAATCGGAGCGTTTTCCGGTATCATTGCCTTAATTATTTTCTCTCTGGGAATTCTGGCAAAACTGCTCGCAGAGACGATAGAAGCGATTGACAAAAACCCCCTGGAAGCCATTCGTGCCTCAGGTGGTAATACCCTTCAGGTGATTGTTTACGGAGTCATACCGCAAATCCTTCCACAATACACGTCATTTACACTATATGTATTTGAAATTAACGTCCGGGCTTCACTGGTACTCGGATTTGTAGGTGCAGGTGGTATTGGACAGCTTCTTCAGCGCTCGATCAGCTTTTTCCAATACGGTCGCGCTATGATAATCATCATTATCATTTTCGTTGCCGTTGTAATCATTGAATACATCAGCGGAAAAATCAGGGAGGAGATTCTCTAATGGAACAGACAACTACACTGCCACTGCCTCCGAAAAAGAAAATTCCGCGAAAAAAAGTCATCCGAAACTGCGTCATTGCGGCCTTTCTTGTTGCTATGTATGCATGGACGTTCTCAAGCATCGGCGTTAACTGGGGACAGATTGTCAGCGAGCGTACACTCAATAACATGGGCCGGGTAATCCCACAGCTCTTTTCACCTGAGTGGGCTGTTGCACCTGACGCTCTCAGACTGATGGGCGAAACCCTTGCTATGGCTTATACAGGAACACTGATGGCCGCGCTGCTCGCTGTACCCTTTGGTTTTTTTGCCGCTAAAAACATGGTGGACAGCCGCATCGTCAACACTGCCGCTAAATGGGCACTTGATGGCATCCGTGCCTTTCCTGAAATCATGCTCGCTTTGATTTTTGTAGCTGCAATCGGACCATCAGCCTTCGCCGGGGTCCTCGCCATTGCCGTCGGGTCCATTGGAATGCTCGGGAAATTGTACTCTGAAGTGATTGAGTCCATCGACATGCACGTTGTTGAGTCACTCGAAGCAAACGGGGCAAATAAAGCGCAGATTCTTTTCTACGGAATCATTCCTCAGGTTATTCCTGAATTTCTCTCCTACGCTATTTACCGTTATGAAATCGATGTTCGTTCCTCAACGATTCTCGGTCTGATCGGAGCCGGCGGTATCGGTATGATGATCCAGATCTCTACCATGAACCGGAACTGGGATGAAGTGGGTATGGCCCTCCTTATCATTATCTTTGTCGTTACCGTCATTGACTACGTAAGCTCAGCTATTCGTAAGAGAATTGTTTGACACACCTAAACTAAAGGCTCTGTTAAACTCAGGTGTTGAATACCCTCATTGCAATCCCTTTCCGCGAAGGCGCAGGTGACCCCCCTCGCAGAAGAAGTACACCTGCTTCTTCCTCTGCCAGTTATTCTTGGCAGCTTTCTGCGTCGAAGCCACTCGAAGCTCATTCATGATGTGAACGCTCATTGCTCCCGCAGGAGTGTCGTGCATTCGCTGCAATCAACGATTTTTAATCAACAATGATCTCCAACAATGCGAATGTATCCGCACCATAACGCATGAAATTAGGCATACTGCTTTTTTGAATGAATATCCTTTTTGTCTGATTTTCAAAGCGCATTATGCCTAATTCAGCGGAATACGCGACACTACACTACTGCGGGAGTCCGAGACAGGCGAGACCCCTTTAGGGCAAAGCTCTGAGGAGGCTCGGCGCGAGTCCGAGAAAAGGGAGCGTATTCCGTTCAACGAAGCTGAATTTCAATTTTTTTTCCCAAATAAAAGAAAGCAGCTGATTCTGCTGCTTTCTTTCTGCTTTAAGCCAGATCATGGAGCCCAGCTACCCAAAGCCGTCCCCCTCAGGTAACCATACCAGTTGACTAACCACTCTGATTTTCATCATCAACGCCTCCTTTTCTTTTTGGTAAAAAATGCGACTCCCCTTCTTACATCATGCGGAAAAATTCTGCCTGGCGGGCACGCTGCTTTTCAATACGTCTGCACGCCCGTTCATAATGCTGTTCCCGTTCAAGCTCTTCGCTGCTGTATGGCTGACGCGTGATTGATACTGTATAGTGAAACAATGTCAATAGCATATCTTTTCACCTCCTTTTATTACTCCATCATCAACGTATGTGAAAGATCGCTGTTCGATACGCCTTTTGTTCCGGAAACCGAAATAATAAGTCAAAAGTCACCGATCTTCATTTAGTCTTTGGTAAAAATGATGCACTGTCTTTTACCCTGTCCTTATACCCCCTCAGGGTATTTTAGAGCGTACTAAAAAACACAGACCGGTCCGCTGGTCTGTGCACTGAATTTTACATAAAACAAAATACACAGACCAATCATCACCGGTCTGTGTATTTTGCCATTTGGTTAAAAAACCTTAACAAATTTATACGAGAAGTCGCCCGATGATACGTTATGAAGTTTTACAGTTGAAATCATTTTTACCTGCATCATGGGAACGACCTCCTTTCGTTAATGTTGGTTAATTTTGGTGCTACACTTTTTATCTTATAACACTATATGGAAATTGCAACAGATTTTGTGTGTGAAAATGTGTAATATACATGAATCCTCCGTACCCTTTAGTGCTGGCAACGGTATTTTCTTTGATATTAAAAAGATCCTTCGATTTAACTTCCCTCTGGCATGCTGCACTTCTTTTTGCAGAATAAATTGGGTTTTTGATAGAATTAATTACTTTTTTGACAGAATAAAGTACCTTATCGATAGAATTAAACTGGTTTTTGATAAAATACCTTCTCCGCAACTTGGATTTTTCTAGCCAACTCTATTGGCAGAAATCCATTAATCAAATACCCGCCCCGGGCCAAAATGTGCCTAATTCTGAACAGAAAAAAAGACAGCCAGAATGACTGTCCCTCAAACCTATGCTACAAAATATCCGAAATAAATAACCACGATCGTTAAAATGGCAAACTGTACCCAGAAAATCATCTTCTGAGAACCGTGAAGCGTTCCTTTTTTCGTACCTGTCGTAACCTTCTCCATTGTAAAGATCAGCAGAACAGCCAGTATACCTTTTACCGCTGTCGCCCAGTAAAAGTTCATGATAAGCAGTGTCGCGCCGGTAACCAGGACGAATACGTAGAACAAACGCAGCGTCATCTGAACAATTTTTGCCCCTTTTGGACGGTTTGATTTGAACAGCATCATTGTTACTGCAAACAAAATCAGCATCACAAACCATGCCAGGGTGTGAGTATGTATCATTCCATCGTACACAAGTCATAACCTCCTCAAACAAAATATCATGCTTTATGTAGTATATCGTTTTCTATGTTCCAGGTAAAGAAGATGAGTATGTATTCAAGAGATTGTCAAATTGATCAAAGCAAAAGACCAGCTTCTCTTCTGCTGGCCTCACTCTCACATTTCTATGAAGGCACGGACTCTTTCACTACGTTCATCATATACCCAATATTCCTTACTGTTTTAACATACGTTGGATTTCTCCTGTGAGGCTCGATCTTGTTTCTTATCCGGCTGATAAACACATCAATAATCCGCTCATCAAGTTCAACCTCATCGCCTGAAAGCTCCTGCATCAGTTTCTCCCGGGACAGCGCTCTGCCTTTATTTTTGGATAAATAGTACAACAATTCAAACTCTTTTCTCGTTAAATCAACCGGACGATCATTCTTGTAAACAAGAAAATGGTCCGGGTCGATGGTCAATTCACCATTTTTAATGATTCGGGAATGCTCGGAAGACCCATGATTCTGGTCTTCTTGACTACAGCACTTTGAACCCCGCCGGATCGTAGATTTTACTCTTGCTACGAGTTCTTTTAACCTGAGAGGCTTGGTCATGTAGTCGTCTGCTCCCAGTTCAAGTCCGAGTACGGCATCCAGTTCTTCTTTTTTTTCAGATATCAGAATGATAGGTGTCCAGTCATTTTTAACAAACCGCAGCTCTCTGCAAATATCGAGACCACTGTAACCCCGGAGATCAAGCTCTGTAACGATGGCGTCAGGCTGGATAATGGAAGCCTGCCTGAGCCCTTCGTGTCCGTTTTTTGAAACATATGTTTCAAACCCTGACTTGGAAAAATAACTCTCGATCATGTCAATCGTTGGTTGATCCTGCTCAATAATTAACACCGAATGAGCCACAAAAACCCTCCTCCACAACTGCACTTCTTCCCAGTCCCTAAAATCAGTTCAAATCGAACCGCTGACCGTTTACCTCGTAGATAATCCACTCTGCAATGTTCGTGCAGTAATCAGCAATACGTTCAATGTAGCGAGAGATAAATGCCATCTGAGTGATCTGCTGAATGTCCTGATTCTCTGCAACCGCAACATTAAAAATAGACTTTACAAACTGACCGTATTCCTTGTCCACATCATCATCAAGAGAAGCAATCTGCTGTGCTTCAAGTACATCTCTGTTACGGTATGCTTTCAGCACTTCTTTCATCATATATTGAGCTTTAGAAGCAAGGTTCATCAGAGCTTCTTCATGCTTTGTAACGGAATCCGTTTTAGTCATTCGTTTCGCTGCTTTTGCCATATCCACAGCAAGGTCACCCATTCTTTCCAAGTCACTGGATACTTTTAAAGCAACAATGATCTGGCGAAGGTCAGAAGCTACAGGCTGCTGTTTAGCGATCATTAACGTTGCTCTCTCATTTATATCAAGTTCCAGCTCATTAATATGCCGGTCCTGGAGTATGATATCCTTCATCTTTGTTTCATCATTGTCCTTAATGGCTGACATCATTTCTGTAAAGGAACGTTCAACCATGGCCCCCTGGAGCATAATTTCTTTTTTTAATTCTAGCAGCTGTGATTCAAAATTCACTCTTACTGACATTATTCTGACTCCCCTTTCGTTTATCCGAACCGGCCTGTAATATAATCTTCTGTTCTTTTGTCAGAAGGATTTGAAAAAATACGGTCTGTTTCATCATACTCAACCACTTCTCCATTAAGGAAGAAAGCCGTTTTGTCGGAAATTCGTGCAGCCTGCTGCATGTTGTGGGTGACAATGACAATCGAATAGTTTTGTTTTAATTCTTTGATCAATTCTTCAATTTTCATTGTGGACTTTGGATCCAGTGCAGAAGTAGGTTCGTCCATTAAGATCACATCCGGTTCAATCGCCAGACATCTGGCAATACAGATCCGCTGCTGCTGACCGCCTGACAGACCGTATGCATTTTCACCAAGACGATCCTTAACTTCCTCCCAGATAGCAGCTCCACGCAAGCTTTTCTCAACAATCTGCTTTAACATCTTTTTATCTCTGATTCCGTGAACACGGGGTCCATAAGCAACGTTGTCGAAAATGGACTTTGGAAACGGATTTGGTTTTTGAAAAACCATCCCTACCCGTGTACGAAGCTCTTCCACCCGGTAAGAGCGGTCAAAAATGTTTTTATCACGGTACATTACTTCTCCTGTGACTTTGACACCGGCAACCATCTCCACCATTCGGTTAAGGGTTTTAATGTAGGTTGATTTTCCACATCCGGAAGGGCCGATGATTGCTGTTACTTCGTTTTCACGGATTGGCAGATGAATATCTTTCAGTGCTTGCGTGTTGCCGTAGTAAAGATTTAAACCTTTCGTATTGTAAACAAGCTTTTTATTTTCTTTTTTATCAGGTTTATTAATTTCACCTAATTTAATTTCTTGTTTTTTGCTGGCTGATGATGTTAAAGACATGTTACATCCTCCTCAGTTTAGAATCGTTTTTGGAACTTGTTACGAATCAGGATCGCAACTGAATTTAACAGGAACAAGACGACAAGCAACACGACAATCGTAGCAGCTGCCAGGTTTGCATATTCTGCAGTCATTACAGAATCAAGAGTCCAATAATAGATTTGCATTGGAAGAGCAGTAAAGTTATCTGTAATACCTGTCGGAACAGGGATGAGTAATGCCGGGATTCCAATAACAACAAGTGGGGCTGTTTCCCCAATCGCTCTGGATAATGCAAGGATGACACCAGTTAAGATACCGGGTATAGCCGTTGGCAGAACCACATTCTTTATCGTCTGCCACTTGGTAGCCCCCATCCCAAACGAAGCTTCTCTTAAGTAACCCGGAACAGAGCGGATGGCTTCCTGGGCGGCAACAACAACGATAGGTAATACAAGAAGCGACATGGTCAGTCCCCCGGCAATGACACTTGCACCGAAACCAAACATACGGACAAATATCGTTAATCCTAAAATACCGAATACGATCGATGGGACACCGGCAAGGTTGGCAATGTTTGTTTGAATGAAAGAATGCAATTTCCCCCGCTTTGCATACTCTTCAAGGTAAATGGCAGTTCCTACGCCTAAAATCATCGTCACAGGGCCGACAATGAGCATGAGCCATAACGTACCCATGATGGCACCTCTGATCCCTGCTCTGTCTGCACTTGTAGATAACAGGTTAGTCAGGAAGTCCATTGAAAGCCAACCCATACTGTCGACAGCTACCCGGTACAGAAGAATAGCCAGAACGACCAGACCGAACAATGTTGATCCAAGAAATAAAACTTTCACTAATTTATTTAAGAAAATGCGTTTATCCATTCTTTTTTTCACTGAATTCAAGTCAATATATTCCATTGCTTAGTAAACCTCCCTGAACCGTTTGCTTATATATCTTGCGAGGAGATTCATCGTTAATGTAAACAGGAATAACGTCATCGCTACAGCATAGAGACTGTAATAAATCGTTGTCCCGGCAGCTGCATCTCCACTTGTTACCTCGACAATATAAGCGGTCATGGTTTGCATGGATTGAGTAACGTCAAAGGTGAAATTTTTAGAGCTTCCACTTGCGATCGTTACAATCATTGTTTCTCCTATCGCTCTGGAGATCCCTAAAACAAATGAGGCTATGATTCCTGAAATTGCAGCAGGGATAACAACACGAAATGTTACTTCAAGTTGCGTTGCACCTAACGCCATTGCGCCTTCCCTCATTGAATTGGGAACGGAGTTCATTGCATCTTCTGATAGTGATGCAACGAGAGGAATAATCATAATTCCCATTACGATCCCCGGACTCAATGCGTTTGTGGCTGAAAGCCCTGGAATAATTTCTCTTAATACAGGGGTGACAAACGTAAATGCAAAGAAACCATATACAATTGTTGGTATCCCTGCTAAAACTTCAATCATCGGTTTTAAGATTTTGCGGGCACTTTTTGACGCATACTCACTTAAATAAACAGCTGTAGTCAGCCCTATAGGAATAGCTACAAACATAGCAATGATCGTCGTGAGCATTGTACCCATGATCAAAGGCAAAATACTGTACTGTGGTTCTACCGGACTGAGGGGTCTTAGCACCGTTCCTGTAAAGAACTCTCTTACGGGAACTTCCCTGAAAAATAAAACTGTCTCAAAAATCAATGTGAAAACAATACCTATTGTTGTTAAAACAGAAATAAATGCGGCAGCAAACAATAAGATCGGAACGACTTTTTCGATGAGTGTCGTACTACTTACAGACTGTTTGTTGCGATGAATCATATCTTTTACACTGCCTGATTTCAACATTTGTTACTTCCCCTTTCAATCAAAATGCTGCTCTTGATTGTTAATCCCTTGTTATCTTTTTTACATGATTGAAGATGAGAAGCGCTCTCGCCCCCCACCTTCATCACATTTATAATTTCATTAACTAATCGATTGCTTGAATTTGCTCCAACTGCTCTTGCAGTTCTTCGTCTGGAAGTGGAGCGAATCCAGTTTCTCCGGCAAAGTCATTGGCAACCTGCATAATGTACTCTGCAAATGCCTTAACTTCAGGCTTTTCCTGTGTGGAGTTGATGCTTAGGTTAGTAAATACAGGACGAGTAAATGGAGCATAGTCGCCATCTTCTGCAATCGTGTCTAGAGAAGGTTCTACCGGACCATCACCAAAGTCAATTGACACTGCGTTAAGCTTATCAGTGTTGTTTGCGTAGTAACCGAATCCAAAGAATCCAATACCGTTTTCGTCTTCAGAAATTAAGTTAACAAGAGTAGAGTATTCCTGTTGAAGATTGATTGTATCTACAAGGTCCTGCTCTTCAATAATTTCCTGTACGAAGAATTCGTTTGTACCGTGGTTTTCGTTCGGTCCATAGAAATTGATTTCCTCATCCGGCCACTCATCACGGATATCAGACCACATAACAACATCGTCATCTGCAAAGTTGCCTGTTACGAACATTTCTTTTACTTCTTCTTCTGTTAAATCAGTCGCCCAGTCATTCTCAGGGTGAGTCACGATTGTCAAACCATCTAAAGCTACTTTAAACTCCTGGGATTCAATTCCGTTGGCTTCCAGTTCTTCAATTTCAGTATCTCTGATTTCACGTGAAGCGTTTGAAAGATCCGTTTCACCGTTCACGAAACGCTGCATACCCGCGCTTGTTCCAGCACGGCTCACTTCTACGCTCACTCCTTGTTGTTCATTTACCATAAACTCTTCGGCAATACGTGCCATTAGAGGATAAACAGTACCTGACCCGTCAATTGCTACTGACCCTGAAAGATCTTCGTTTGCTTCTTCTGTTGTTTCATCGGATGAACCGTTAGAGTCTGCAGCGGCATCTCCTGTATTCCCTTCTTCTTCCCCGCCACCACAAGCTGCTGCTACTACCATAAATCCTGCTGCTAATACTGATAAGCCAAACTTTTTCACTGTCAATTTCCTCCTCGTATCGAGTAAATTCTCTTATTTCTGTGATTAACTCTCTTACAATTGCTAGTATAAAAGACGAATATTAAGGAGAAATAAACCCTGTGTAAAGCAATTGTGAAGGTATTGTAAATTTCAAAAAAAGAAGAGAGGGAAGGAAGGGGGTCTGTCCCCGCACAATTTTGTGTAAAATTGCGGTACAGGGAGGATTTCATAAAATTGATAGGGGACTGTTGATAATCTTCATCGCTTCCCGGTGTTCATATTGTGTTCATATATTTTTGTCAGATTTTGCAGTGTTTTTTCTGAACATCATTTGAGACAAATAGAAAAAGGCTGTGCAGGAAGGTAAAACCTCACCTTCTCACACAGCCTTCTTCTAAAAACCGCTAATTCTATAATAATTACGTCATTTACAATTTAAATACTTTCCCCCCGGCAGCAAGCTCAACCTCTCCGCCGAACTCCCCCCGGGCTTCCTTAACCAAGTCTTCATAATTTCCAAAGTGCGGCAGGTGAGTCAACACCAGATGCCCCACACCTGCTTTTCGGGCCATCCGCCCGGCTTCCACGCTGTTCATGTGACCAAAGGGCTTTGAGTCCTGATCTGCGTAAAAACTCGTTTCCGCAATCAGGAGATCCGCTCCTTTGCTGAACTGAACAAGTTCATCGAGATATGTAGTGTCCGCGGTGTAAACAGCTGACCGCCCCGCCGCTTCCACACGTATGGCAAAGCACGGTACCGGATGATCTGTACGGCAAAACGTAAATTTCATCTCGCCAAACTGAAGCGACTCGCCTTCACTGTAAGGCAAGCCTTCCACCGCCGGCTCCTTCGTCAATGACTGAAACGCCGCTTTGTCTTCCTGATGTCCGTACATTAAAAGGCTGTCACTCGTCCGTTCAAGCGCTTTATCCACAATCCTTGCGTACTGAATCACTCCCAAATCCGCAATGTGATCCGCGTGATAATGACTGAACACCACTGCATCCACGTCCTTCAGCTCCGTGTATCTCTGGAGCTGTGACACGGCCCCGCTTCCGCAGTCGATCACTACTTTCATTCCATTATGCTCCACTAGATAACACGATGTGGCTTCTTCTTGTTCCGGATAGGCTCCCCAAAACCCGACAACTGTAATTTTCACGATCAATCAGCCTCCTTTTTTAAACGCACTTGCAACGTCCTTCGTTTCGCTCCTTAATAATCCAGGAACCGCTCCCGCTCTTCAGCCGTCGGAACACGGCACGCCGCCCTTTTCCCAAACCACTTTATCCGGTTTCGGGCAATAATGTTGTAAACCCCGTCCCGCAAAGGATATGGAATCAGGATAAACACCCACAATAAATTCCACGGCCGCCTAAGCTCCCGGACGATTCGAAGCGCCGCCCCTGATTTCATGTGGGAGCTCCCATCCTCTTCTACAAGGATCATACTGTCTGTCCCCAGGGGAATACCCGACTTCTCCACAAGCCGCTTTCCTTCTTCACTCTGAAGGGACGCAAATGAAAACACCTTATCCGGGTCACGCTTTATGATAAACTGCACGCTCCCATCACAAAAATTGCACTCACCGTCAAACAGTACGACCTTTCCCACTCCGATCACCCCTGTCACAGTCTGTATTCTCAGTGTATCACAACGTGAGAAAGGCTAACCTGTTTAAATGGATGAGAAAGCTGTTTAAACGGCGGAGTAACCTGTTTAAATCGGTGCCGAATCTGTTCAAACGATCGGGGAACCTGTTTAAGTGGCGCGTGAGGCTGCCCGCAAACCTCAAAAAACCGCCCCTCCCACCTAACTTGATTAAACCACCCTCTAACTTGATTAAACCCACCGCTAACTCGACTAAACGCCGCTCCCCCACTGCTCCCCCTCCTCCAAAACACAAAAAAACCCCGACACCACCTAAGCGGCATCGAGGGCTTTCTTCATGTATTGACTTACGCTTCTTGAACCTCAGGGTATACGCTCACTTGTTTGCGATCGCGACCTACACGCTCAAATTTAACAACGCCGTCAACTTTTGCGAACAACGTGTCGTCTCCGCCTCGGCCCACGTTTACACCAGGGTAAATGCGAGTTCCGCGTTGACGTACAAGGATAGATCCACCAGTAACAGACTGACCGTCTCCACGTTTAGTACCTAAACGCTTAGAGATTGAGTCACGACCGTTTTTCGTACTACCTACCCCTTTTTTCTGTGCGAAAAATTGAAGATCCAGTTTCAAAAACATAACTTTCACCTCCTGTTTACTTGGATATACTCCCCGTATTGTTCCACCAGCATGGAAAACGATACGAAGAGCCCTTCTAAGAGCAATTGTACTTTCTCATGCGTATCAACCCCGAGGTCACCCGGAACCTGACAGCGGAGAAAACCACCCTCACTTCCCATCTCTACAGGAAGCTCGAGTTCACAAAGCTCAGCAATGGCATTGATCGTCCCAAACGACAAAGCAGACGCTGCAGCACACACAAGGTCATGACCATGGGGGCCGGAATCAGCATGTCCCTTCATCGTAAACGACGAAATATGCTTATTTTCATTTCGCTCAACCGTAACTCTGATCATAAGAGCCCCCGATTAAACGGTAATAGAATCGATCGTTACTTTCGTGTAAGGCTGACGATGACCCTGCTTACGACGATAGTTTTTACGCTTCTTCATTTTGTAAACGATTGTCTTCTTGCCGCGGCCGTGTTTCTCAACCTTAGCAGAAACAGAAGCACCCTCTACCAATGGAGAACCAACTTTCGTCTCGTCACCACCAACTAGGATTACCCGGTCAAACGTTACAGTTTCACCTTCAGCAATATCAAGCTTTTCAACGAAAACCTCTTGGCCTTCAGTTACTTTCACTTGTTTACCACCAGTTTCAATAATTGCGTACATATCATGCGCACCTCCTTAATTACTCAGACTCGCCATTGCAGGTGCTTTCTATCCCTCAGCCGAGGGGCAGTTCGCTTAAAAACCTGCTCTGTGCGGTTGCAGTTCTTTGGGTGCAACCAAACAACTAACAAGAAATATCATATCACAACGGCAAAATCAGTGTCAATCACCAGTTTGCCGATTCCAAAAACCCTTCGCATCCTCCAACTCACCGGCAAAACGAACCGAGTAACCCAAACCCTCTGTCTGGGTAAAGAAAACACGCACTCCCGTCTTCTCCTCAAGAGAATGTCTGTGACGACCCGTATCCAGATACTCCCCCAGTTCCTTTCCTGCGCTGATGACAACCGCCTCTGTATCCTGCATCTCAAGAAGCTCACGCTCAAGAGCAAAGTACAGGCTCTGTGCCGATCTCACGAGGCCTTTCCCTTCACAAACCGTACATGACTCCGTAAGCCGTTCCGCCACCGTCGACCTCGCTTTTTTCCGGGTCATCTCCACAAGCCCGAGCTTTGTAAACCCAATCACAGTCGTTCTTGTCCGGTCCTCTCTGAGAGCATCATTCAAGGTCTTTAATACCAGCTCCTGGCTCTTTTCGTCCTCCATATCAATAAAGTCCACAATAATAATTCCGCCGAGATCCCGGAGACGCAACTGTTCAGCCACAGCCACCGCCGCCCCACAGTTCGCTTTAACCACCGTATCCTCAAGGGACGTCTTTCCGGTAAACTTCCCCGTATTCACATCAATGACGGTCATTGCTTCTGTTTCTTCTATTATTAAAGAGCCGCCGTTTTTCAGCCACACCTGCTTACTGAACACATGCTCAAGCTTTTTTTCCAGATCGAAGACCGTAAAAATGCCTCCACGCTCTTTATGCAAACGTACCTCTGCCTGTTCAAAGGGATTCATCCTCAGCCAGCGGGTCAAAAAGGTGTAGTCTTTCGGATGGTCGATCGTAATTTTCGTATTCGGCCGGTGGGCATAGTTTCTTGCCACCTGCAAAATCATCGATCCCCCCTCAAACACAAGTGCCGGGGCTCCTTTCTCCTTCGAATCCACAAGGCTGTCCCTGAACATCTCCCGGAGCACATCGAGCTCCTGCCTTACCTGATCCATACTCAGTTCTTTTGCAACGGTCCGGATAATGATCCCCTCCGGAGCCTCTACCGTCTCCTGCCCGAACGTACGCCACTCTTTTCTCAGCTCATCTTCCCCAAGGCGCTTTGATACAGCCACGTAATCAGAGTAGGGAAGGTAAACAATGGACTGCCCCGGAAGCTGGATAAATTCCGAGAGCTTCGGCCCTTTCGTACTCATCTCTTCTTTCGCAACCTGGACAAGCACTTCCTGGCCCTGTTTCACACACGAGGCAATCGGCTTTTTCCCACCGTCTGTCGCCCTCACGTCTTTACTATGTAAGTAGCCGTCTTTTCCAATTCCGAGATCCACAAACGCCGCTTCCATTCCCGGAAGCACCTTTGTAACTCTCCCTTTATATATATCGCCTACTCTCGCCGTTCCGGCCGGGAGCTCCACGAGCCACTCCACGACTTTGCCGTTTTCAAGAATGGCGCCTCGCTTTTCATCTGTAATTGTATTTAATATGATTTCAAGCACTGTCTGTCGCTCCGTTTCCTGTCTGATTACCGTTATTATACATGATCAGACGATTTGCCGCTTTTTAGACCTTTTACCCTCTGCTTTATTTAAAGAATAGTTTCAAACATTCTTTTATACTCAAAGTCCATTGCACTGCAGGCGGACTCTTTCCGCGGGAGTCGCCGCCTTCCGCTTCATTCCTCATATTTATGAAAAATACTTGATATAGGATTTTTAATATCCCCTGTTTACAGAAGATGAAGAAGCCGGCTAAATCCATCTCCCTTAAAACGTCTAAAACCAGGGTGCAGCTGGAGCACCAAAGGCTTTAAGGCATTATTCTGTGAAGACCAAATTTGCCTTTTCAAGAACGGTTAGTTGCTAATTAGGTTGCTGAAATCTCGTATCTGCACATCCTCTCAAAATAAGAAGCTCCCCTTCGTCGATCAAAAGACCGCGTCTATGGGGAGCATTCTTTTTTTCTGATTAAAAAAAGCTTCAAGGATTTTTTCTTCCTCAACTGCTTTTCCAGTATCGTGGAGGACAATCATGTGCTGACAGTTTCGTCTCAATTTTTTAATCACATCAGCGACCTTCTCGTCCCCATTCACAAACAAAGGCCTCATCCGGCTCACGAGTTTTGCCTTTTTCTCAAAACGCTCGATGAGAAAACGCATGAAAATAAAATGCCGCTGTCTCCATTCAAGATAATGATGAACAGCGAGGAAGCTGAGGACGACGATTAAATTCAGATGGAAGGGAAGAATGCTCAAAGCAACACACCAGAACAGCGTTAAAAACACGAGAGAAGAATAAAACGATGTGTAGAGTGCTTTCCGGTATGGAAGGAACGCAGTCTGAAGAACAAACAGTAATTTGCCTCCGTCCAATGGCTTAATCGGCAGAAGGTTAAAGGCCAGAATTGTCAGGTTGTGAAACAGAAAAATGGCATGATCCGAAGCACTCCACCATTGAAACTGTAGGCAGATAAAGCTCAGGGCAATGAGCCAGAGGTGCTGCAGGGGTCCGGCGATAATCACAAGCGCTTCTTCTTTCACCGGCCTGTTTCCGTACTCCTCTGTTTCTGCCACACCACCAAAAGGAAGGAGTTCAATCTTAGTCAGGCGCCAGCCAAACCGTTTCGCCGTCCATCCATGTCCCATCTCATGAATAAACACGATCAAAAACATCATGATGACTTCCTTAAAATAACCGGTAATGACCCCGGAGCCTAGAATGACCCAGAAGAGCGGGTGAACTTTAACGATCTTCAAAAGATCCATCAAGGTGCGATCACATCAATCGGATCAACGAAACTTTCCCCTTCTTTTAATGCAAAGTAATACACACCAACCGAATCGTCATCACGAGCCGGTGATACGTACCCGACCAGATCACCTGCTTCCACATGGTCATAGAGATTTACCTGGATATTGTCGAGCATGCCGTACCACGATTCTCCCCCGTCGTAATGACGGATCACCACTGTTTTTCCCCACTCTTTTGCTTCGTCTTCACCTACAAAGCTGATCACGCCACCCCGGACCGCTTCAACAGACTCATTAATATTCGTCTCCACATAAATGCCCCGTCCGTTCTGCTCAAAGGACTCGGCGATGGTCCCGTTAGCAGGTAACGCGTATGCCAGTTCCATGTCTTCCCCCTCAGGTGCCGGTGCTACTTCCATGCTTGGGGGCAGGAGAGCAAGGGGACGGCCGAACTGATTCTCATACCAGTCAGACACCGCAGCAAATTCGAAGTCCTGATTAAAGGATTGATGAACAAACTGACGGGCGGTATCAAACTGCCCTGCCGGAAGACTGAAAAGGATTGCAACAAGAAGGAACAGGCACACACTCGAGAGTACCTGAAACATGATGGTCTCCTTTTTAAAGAAAGGTTCAGACTGCTCCTTATCCCTTGCACCGGGGCGGTAAAAGTCCGTTTCTTCCCTGGCCTCGTCATGGCTCGTCTGAATCCATGGCGGATAGGAAGACCGGTCCCGTCTCCGCTCCCCTTCCCGTGCTCTGCCGGGCTGCCGGCGCTTACGCTTTGCTTCCATCATTCTTTTTATTTTCTCCGCCCGATTTTTCATTCTCTTTCCCCCATCCTCTGCATACCATTGAGACTTATTAATACACTATATGACTTGTCCGGAGGGAATATGCGGAGCCTGTCACCCAGCATTGTGAGTGGTTAAATTACACGATTTTTCACGCCCTGACGCCTTGTTCACCTGCTATAATAAGCTAAACCAGAAAACAGGGGGGCAAAAGCATATGAACCTGATCGTCGAAAGCTTTGCAGGTCTTCTCTCAGTGGCAGCCGTCTCCATTTTTTCTTTTCAGTCCGTCGAATTTTCCCAGGCAGCACTGGAGCTCATTGCCCAGTATAAAAAGAATTAAAAGGACCTCACCGGCGCGGGCCGGTGAGGTTTTTTAGGGGATAAAATGGATGCAAAATTTTAAGAACCGGTGATTGCATATTTAAAACCGATAATCATACAGTTAAAACCACTTAAAAAATATTAAGCCGTTAATCACACACTTACTTAAAACCGATAAACCTTCGCCCTACTTCTCTATAACAAACACACCGCCGCAGTAGGAATGCTTGTGGAACGTCACCCGGCATACTCCCCTTAACGCTTCTTCCAGCTCATCAGCCACAAAGTAAAACTCATTCCCGTCCCAGTGATGAAGATTCTCCTCCCGGCATGTGTTCAGATGCTCCCGCGTTTCAAATGCCACGTCCCCGATGAAAATTTTGCCGCCTTCTTTTAACAGCGGCAGCAGCTCCCTCACCATCCTTACCTTCTCCTCGTCACTCAAATGGTGAAGGGCGTATGTACTCACAACGGCGTCAAACTTTTCTTCCTTCACTTCCGTAGGCAGTCCTTTTGCAAAATCCCACTCAATCAAGGTCGCATCAGGCATTTTCCCCCTGGCTATGGCTATCATTTCACTGGAAAAATCAATCCCCGTAACCCGATGGCCGTCTTCATAGAGGCTTGTGGTCAGTACACCTGTCCCAAAGCCGATATCCAAAACCTCTGCTTGGTCTTTTTTCATCACTTCACTGTAAATTCCGTTGATGTTCTTCTTATACCCTGCAAAGGGATACTCGTTCTTTTCTTCAATAACCATCACGTCCTGATCATAGGCTTTTGCCCACAAATCGAATCCCTGTTTATTTAACACCTGTTCATTTCTCCTTTACTAAACCCGGCTGTACACCTTCTCCAGTGGATTTTCGTCTACATTTACGAGCAGGTCTCCTTCGTAATAATACCGGTATGTATGTTTATTTTCCCCATCAAGCATCTGTGGCAGGAAATACATAAAATCAGCAAGGCCCGTGTTTTCTTTATCAATAAGCCACTCTCTCGTTTTCCAGTCCAGAATCCCTTCTTCTCTTTTTACCGGTGTTGGATACGATGTCTGTTCCGGAATTTCAGCAATATACACATACATGCCTCCATAATCTGCACCGTCTATCACCCACGTTACATTTCCTTTATGGTCGATGTCAGTAAGCACCAGCCCCGTCTCTTCTTTTACTTCTCTAAGCACCCCTTGAAGAGGTGTTTCCCCGGGTTCAATTTTCCCACCGACACCGTTCCACCTGCCCATCCATGATCCTTTTTCCCGGTTGAGCAAAAGAATTTCGTTTCCCCTTTTAATAAAACAAATCGTAAAATTCAGCATCATCCGGCCTCCTAAAGATTCCACTCAAACCATTGGCCGTGCCCTTCCGTGCGGCCAATGGTGTTTTTCTCCTCAATCCCGTCTATTATTGAATCCACATGCAGCAAACCATCCCACATGTTGTTGTACACATGGAAAACATCACGCCAACCGCTGATTAAGTGGATGTTTTTCTCCAACTGTTCTTTAACATTGACAGGCATCTGATTAGCCACGTGGGTATGAAAAACAACGAGGGTCGAATCTCTCTCGGTTTTTTCCGCCAGTTCGGGCAACAGACTGACTCCGTCTCCTTCAATGAGCTGAACAGGATCTTTTTTCATCACCCGTGCGGCTTCTTCAAACAGGACGCGTCGTTCTTCGTGCTCGGGCCAGATGAGTGCCTTCAGCCACATGCGATCTTCCTCTTTTCTTACGTCATTCACGTAAAGATCCACCCCTACTCTTGAAACAACAGGCGGGCTCTCGGGCAAAAGAACAGGCTTCCCTTTAAACTCGGAGCGAATCCGGACAGAAGAATCCGCCTTCCCATATGTATAACCGTCCCCATATTCATACGAGTAACGATCCCAATGGAGCTGCAGACCTGCACTCGTCCCGATTTCAATCAAAGAGAGAGGCTTGGCCGTCTGTTGAAAAATCGAGCAAAACACCGGATAAAGATACGCACATCGTCTGATCTCATTTGTTTGTACACGCTTTGTTTTTAACAGACGCGAAATCTCTGATTTGTTCTCGATGCAGAATTCTTTAAATCTCTTAAAATCCGCCCCCAGGATCCCATCCTCTTTTTCTTTAAGGAGCAGATATTGAACAGCACCAAAAAACAGATTCGGAACCGGCTGTCCCTCCCCGGCGTTCGAAGCCAGGTCAAGGAGCTGCCGGTCTTTCGCAACCTCTTTACTCCATTTTTCGTAAAGCGGACTTGATCCTTTACACTCTTTTTCAGCAAAACGTACAAAACGTCCCGAGAGATCCACAGGAACTCCTCCCCACATAATTAACAGAATGATTTATTTATGTAAATAAAATCCATTAACGATAAGTTTACTGATAATTTTCTTTCAAAACCCTATTGTACTAACCTCTGTAACTAGGTAGGATATAAAACAAATATTCAGAAAAATCATTCACTTCAGGTAGCTTTCTTTATATTTCCATAGCAGCCGGCTGTACAGCTTCTTATCAAGCAGTTCGAAAATGAAGAGCGCTTTTTGGTAACATTCTCTAATTTCGTCCTCATCCGAGCCGAGTCTCTCAAAGCACTGACCGCGGTAGTAATAGAATTGGCCCAGAAGAGACATATTTTCCTTTTCCAGTGACTTCTTAATACCGTCCTCAATCGTCGCGAGTGACTCTTCTGAAGCACCCATGTCATAGAGAGTTTTAGATTTATTGTACATAACCCTGATTGTGAAAATATCGGGAGTCAGAACAGACGTAACCGCTGATGACCGGTCTTCATTCTTAAGGATTTTGTCATAGTAATACAGGCTTTCCTTATACTGCCCGTTCGTTGCCAGCAGGTAGGCAATCGAGTTAAGAATCCGGTTCCGCAGATTACCTTTTGACTGAACAGGTGTTTTCTTCTCATCGTGTAGGTCTTTGAGCAGCTGAATGGTTTTTTCTATTGAAACACGTTTTGTCTGATAGGCACTTAAGTGAAAATGCCACGTGAGATAGCTTGTCATCCAGTAGCAGTTAATGGATTCGTCCAATTTTCCCTTGAGCAGCCCATACATCTGTTCAAACTTCTGCTCGCCGGACAAATGTTCAACATGGGCTATGAGATCCTCATTTTCATCCATATCGTCTTCAAGCATGAGCTGGATAAAGTAGTCGATTGGTACATGAAGTTTAGCTGACAGGTTATACAGCGTATCAACTCCCGGAAAAATCTGTCCCCGCTCGATTTGAGAAATGGCTGACTGGCTGCAGATCCCTTCAGCAAGCTGTTTTTGTGAAAGAAAGTGCTGCTTGCGGAGCTTTACGATTTCTTCGCCTAACTTTTGGTTATTCATACCGTTTCACCTTACTATACTCTTTTTTACCAGTTTACCAGATCTTTGAAAGGAGGGTTGCCACATGTGGAAAAAACTCGTTGTCATTGCATTCATCGCAGGCTTTATCAGTGCAGGAACATTGAGCGTAACTGATGCTCAGGCTGGAATCAATACGCTGCCTCAGGACCTGCCATATGAAAGTTAAACAGCTTTATAACCACAAAACATACAGATAAGGGAGAGGATCAATTTGAAAAAATTATTCACAGTATGGCTGGCATTGGTGTTACTTGCCATCCCGGTACAGGTTGGGGCATTTGCAGATGGCGGAAGTAATGCAAGCCAGGATTATTTAGTCCAGTTTGACGGACCGGCAAGCAAAGGGTTAATTAAAGCATTCGGAGTAGATGAGAGTGACATCCTTCATACATACGACCACCTGCCTGTCGTCCATGTAAACCTTACAGACAACCAGGCCCGCGGACTGGCTAATCACCCGCAGATCTCGGCTGTCGAAGAAAATGCTGAAGTGCAGGCACTCGGTCAGACCGTACCTTGGGGGGTTCCCCATGTACAGGGAACGGCTGCTCAGGACGCAGGTTACACCGGAGCCGGGCTTAAAGTCGCTATCCTTGACACTGGTATTGACCGTAATCACGAAGACCTTGCTGCCAATGTAAAAGGCGGACACTCTGTGTTTACGGATTCAGCAAACAACGATCCTTTTTACGACGCTGACGGACACGGCACCCACGTAGCCGGAACAGTCGCTGCTGTCGATAACAATCTTGGTGTTGTCGGTGTTGCGACACAGGCTGAGCTTTATGCTGTAAAAGTACTCAACAACAACGGCAGCGGCTCCTATGCCGGTATCGCTCAAGGAATCGAATGGTCGATCAATAACGGAATGGATATCATCAATATGAGTTTAGGCGGATCCCAGAGTTCATCTATCCTTGAGCAGTTCTCCAACCTGGCTTACGAAGAAGGCCTTCTCGTTGTTGCAGCAGCCGGTAACAGCGGAAACCGCGGCGGCAACAATGACACTGTCGGCTACCCTGCGAAATACGATTCCGTAATCGCTGTCGCAGCTGTCGATCAGAACAACAACCGCGCGACATTCTCAAGTACAGGACCGGCTGTTGAAATTTCAGCTCCTGGTGTGAGTGTTTTGAGCACAACTCCCGGCAACAATTATGCTGCTTTCAACGGTACGTCAATGGCTTCCCCACACGTCGCAGGTGTTGCCGCACAAGTATGGCAGGCAAAGCCCGGACTGACTAATGTGGAGTTAAGAAACCTGTTAAACGACACAGCTGTAAACCTGGGAGGGTCTAACCAATACGGTCATGGCCTTGTCCAGTCTCTCGATGCCATCCAGCAATAATAACAGACAGGACCTGGCGCTTCGTGCACCAGGTTCTTCTTCTTTTTCACAGCTGCCGAGGAACAAATAAATCAGCAGTACAATCCCGGCAATCACTCCCGATAACGTCATGATTTTCCGCTGTTTTTCGCTCATCCTCAGTCACCTCTCTTGTATTTGTGAAGGCACTGAAAAAGTTCGGTCTTTACCTTTTACATTGCCTTCTTTGCAATGATGGGAACAGTTGCCTCTTTTAAAAGCCTGATACGAGGGGGTTTCTCGTAACAGGCGCGCAACCGGGTGGATCCATTGCCATTAAAATAAAGGCATTGAAAAAGGTGGGCCTTACTTTCTCAGTGGTCTCAGACGGTTCTTTTGCTTCCTGCGAAGCAGTGGAACCGTCTTCTCTTTTTCCGTCAATACTCCACCTGAACCCCCCACACTCAAATATCTTTCCCGATCGAAGTATGCATGCTATGATCTGTTTACCTACGGTGCCTGGCACTGTAAAGAATGGAGGTCAATATGGAAACGTCATCGTTAACGACACTATTAAAATCGAAAACCTTCACCATTAAAAATCGGTTTTTTAAAGCTGCTATGAGTGAAGCCCTCGCCACATCACAAAACAACCCTACAGAGTCACTTATTGATTTATACGCACGTTGGGCTAAAGGCGGTGCAGGCCTTCTGATTAGTGGGAACGTGATGGTCGATCGAAAAGCTATAGGGGAACCTGGAAATGTTGCGATTGAAGACGAGCGGGACTTAGCCATGTTAAAGAAGTGGGCAAACGCAGGCACTCAGCATGATACTCACCTTTGGGTTCAGTTAAATCACCCAGGGAAGCAAACACCAAAATCCGTATCAAAAGAACCCGTTGCCCCCAGTGCTGTTCCCCTCTTTGGAGGTACATACTCCTTTAACAAGCCTCGTGCACTCACTACTCATGAAATTTGGGAAATCATTAAACGCTTTGGACGTGCTGCAAAAGTTGTTAAAAAAGCAGGATTTACAGGGGTCCAAATTCATTCGGCCCATGGATATTTAATCAGTCAATTTTTATCTCCACATCATAACCAACGAACAGATGAATGGGGTGGAGAATTGAACCATCGCATGCAATTTCTTTTAAAGGTTTACCAAGAAATAAGAAAGCAAGTAGGCGATGATTTTCCCATAGGCATTAAACTTAATTCAGCTGATTTTCAACGGGGAGGATTTACTGAAGAAGAGTCCATGGACGTACTTAAAATCATGGACGAAGCGGGTATTGATTTGATCGAAATTTCAGGTGGAAACTATGAAAACCCTAAAATGCTTGGTGGAGACGTGAAAAAAAGTACGAAGGAAAGAGAAGCCTATTTTTTAGAGTACGCTGAAAAGGCAAGGCATTTCATTCGTGCCCCCTTTGTTGTTACCGGAGGGTTTCGATCTGGGAAAGCCATGGTGGATGCCATTGAAAGTGGGTTCGTAGACATGGTTGGTATCGGAAAGCCGTTTGCTTTAAACCCTGATCTTCCGAACCAAATCATCGATGGCTCCTACGAAACGGTAAACACAAAACCGATAAAAACCGGCATTAAATCATTAGATAACACTATATCCAGCATGTTAGAACTCACTTGGTATGAACAGCAACTCGCACGAATGGGAAAAGGGAAAGATCCCGATCCTGACCTTTCCCCATGGAAAACCCTTGTTAACATGATTGTCACCCACGGCACTGCCATGTTACATAAGAGGCGAATCTAAATGGGGGGCGGATCCGTTGCATCCGGCGAAGCAACGAACCCCCCCTCCCAATTTTCTTAATCTAATTCAATAGAAACAAATAAACCAACAGCGCCACTCCCGCAATTAATCCCGACAACGTCATGATTTTTCTTTGCCTATCGTTCACTCTAAGTCACCTCGCAGTTCTGGGACGGTTCTGTTGCATCCGGCAAAGAAACAGAATCTCCTCACTCTAACCTTCAATAATAAACACCCCACCACAGTGAGAATGCCTGTGAAACGTCACTTTACACCTTCCTCTAAGAGCGTCTTTGAGCTCATCTGCCACAAAGTAAACCTCATCACTGTCCCAGTGGTGAAGATTCTCTTCCCGGCATGCGCTTAACAACTCGCGTGTCTCAAATGCAACGTCACCAATAAAGATCTTCCCGCTCTCTTTTAGAAGCGGCAACAACTCCTCAATCATTCGCACTTTACCCTTGTCACTCAAGTGATGAAGCGTATAGGTACTCACCACTGCGTCAAACTTTTCTTCCACTACGCTTTGGGGCAACCCCTCTGCAAAATCCCATTCAATCAGCTTCGCCTCTGGCATTTTCCTGCGGGCAATAGCCATCATCTCACTGGAAAAATCAATACCTGTTATCCGGTGGCCGGATTCGTATAAACTCGTTGTAAGAACACCAGTCCCAAAACCAATATCCAAGACGTCTGCCTTATCTATCTTCATCACTTCACTATAAATTCCATTGATGTTTTTCTGATACCCCGCAAAGGGATACTCGTCCTTTTCCTCACTTACAATTACGTCCTGATCGTAGGCTTTAGCCCACAAATCAAATCCTTGTTTATTTAGCAATTTTTCATTCTCCTCTATCAGTTACCTTTTTGCCAGCGAAAAGAAGTAGATACGATCGTTTCAAAGAATCCAATACGGTGATACAGCTTTCTTGCACCTTCGTTCTTTTCGTCTACACTTAAAAATAAAGAGTGAACCGCTGCTTCTTTTGCTTTCTCAATCGTGTGTTCGATCAACGACGAAGCCACGCCTTGGTTACGAAAATCTTCGTGAACGGCAACGTCTTCCAGCCTGTAAAAGGTAGTCCCTTCAATGTGATCCCACAGGATTGCCCCCGCAACACGATCGTCAATGGTCACGTATGCCGCTTCCATTTTAAAGTCGCCCAAATATTCATCCAGCTGCTCTACGGGCTTCTCCCACTTTCCAGCCAGGCTTAACACCCGGGCCGCGTCTTCGTAGTGACGGTCTCCTTTATGTAAAGGCTGAACTTTTATCAAGCTGGTCCCCTCTTCAAATCCTTGAACATCAATATTCATTTCGATTTGACGGGACCCCTTTTTCCACTCTCTTTGCTCCGCCGTGGATAAAAGAAGGCTGTTGCTTTCATTAATACTCAAAATGACAGTGTCAAACTGTTCAGATATTTCACCTTCCAGTTGTCCGAAAAGCCATTCAAATACACGTTCATCGTGATTTTCTTTTGTAAACACCGGTCCGATTACATACGTCTCTTTGTCTCCAGGTTCATATAAAAAACCGAAAAATCCAACAGGATAATCTTTATTTTCTACTACATAAAGCGTGTCCCCGTACGTGTTCCCCCACTCGGCCACTTCCGCTTCAAGCTCCTCCAACCCTTTCACTCTGGGATAAGAAAGACCTTGCGTCTCTTCCTTCCAACTCCACTGGCATAATTGATCAATAAATGCCCGATCGGCCGCTTCTGCTTTTCGAATCGTCTTCATTCTTTTTTCCTCCGTTTATGTGCAACACATGACTGCTTTTGTCACATCTTTTTCTTTGATTCAAATAATACCGTCTCTTACTTCGAACATGATTGCAGCATCCTGAAGCCGTTGAATCTGGCTTTCACTATGACTTGCCCACTCAACATAAGGGCTTTCCTCCTCTGAGGCAAAAAGAACGAAGCACATCGTGCCTGCAAGGAGGATCCGTTTAATACGTTCTCGTTTTACCATCATCACCCTCGATCTTTAGGTTGGGTCCGTTGAAGCTGCCCCCACCAAAGCGACCAGCACTAGAGGTGGTACTTACATTCATTTCTTTTGAGATGGAAACAACCTTTCTCTCCGATCCTCTCAAGCTCACTTCATAAGGTCCATTTTCATTTAAGAGCGATAAAACCTCATTAAATTCTTTATACCCACTATATCTCTCCATAAATGAAAGTGTAAAAAAGACAGCTTCATTACTGTGATTCGTAAACATAAGCTCACACTCAACTTTCATCGGTTCGTTACCGGTTCTATTAAACTCGCAAACACTCTCCCCACTTTCGTAACTCACGGCATACACCCCAGAGGCAATCGTTCTTTCATATGCGGAAGCCGTTGCGATCGGCAGCGCGTTCACCAGGAGCAAGCTTAATAGAGAGAGTCTCAGTTTGTATTTATCGAGTGCTTTAACGAGCAACACAACCGCAGCTGCAATCATGGTAATGTAAAGCCATCCAAGCCACATGATCCCATCCGTTGTACTCACCGGAATCCCTAAAACCACCGCCGAGTGAACCCCGCGCTGGTAAGTCGCATGAGGAAATGGGAAGTTCAGAGCCATGACAACGAAGAAAAGTGAGAGGGAAGCGATAAAATAACCTTTATGTATAATCAATCATTTCCCTCCTATGTCATATCATTTTGAATCTTCTTTATTTTAACATAAAAATCCAGTAAAAAAGGATGAACCCTTGGTGGGGTTCATCCTTTGGTTAAAATGATTTACGCAGCTGCCGGTTTGCTGACTGCGTGCTTTTTGTTGCCATTACGGTTAAACAGCTGCTGGCGGATATAAGGAATCACCCAACGGTCGCCACCGAAGCGGCCTGCGTTGTAGCCTGCAGCGAGAAGGAAGATGGTAAAGAGCATCATCCAAGGGTTAGAAGAGATGGTGCCTGCGAACATGAACGCAAAGTTCATCAAAATCCCAAAGAAAGCAGCAGCGGTAGTAAGGACTCCGAGAATGAGGCCAAGCCCTACAAGAAGCTCTCCCCAAGCAACCATATGACTGAACAGTTCAGCATTCGGAACCGCGAAGCTCTCAATAAACGCGTGGTAAGTCGGATACTGCTCAATGACAGCTTCATTATTCACGACGCCCATAAGATAACCCTCTGCACTGAAGCCACCGGTTACCTTGCCCCAGCCGGCAGTGAGCCAGAGCCATCCGATATACAGACGAACAGCGGTCAAAATCCCTGCAGCATAACGGTTTTCTCTCAAGAAATTCATAAACATTTTAACATTCCCCCTAAGGTTGATTGCATTTCACAGGTTATTGTGAAGTATTTCACATAACAAGGTAAAAAAAAGAGATCGGTGTGTCAAAAAGCATTTGAATGGTTTTGTTTGCTCAACATTTCACATAAAGGTGTAAATATAAGAGCTGCTTGCTAAAGGATTGTTTGTGATCACTATCTCCTTTCACTTATAGTATACCCTGAGATAGATTGTGATGAAACTCACAAAGGTGAACAAGCTGTGAAGGATTCGTGTCTGATTTGTGAACTGTTGATCAATCAATCAGATAGATTGGGTTGTTTCTGTAATGAGCTCTGTTTCATCAGGGTTTTTCTTCATTTGTCAGGTACTTTGCTACATTTCATCGGGATATTGAAATATCCACAGCCCTTTGAGCCGAAAGTGTTCACTCCACACGGACTGTCCTCCCCGCACGGACATATCTACCATCTTTTTACGTTTATCTACCATTTTTATATGTTTATCTACCACTTTTTCAATCGTTCACCAAGAAAAACGGACGCCCCGCAGCAGCGGGACGCCCGATCATCAAACCTACTCTTCTCCCAGATCCGTTACCGCACCTTTAGAGGCACAGGATACAAGTCTTGCATATTTGTTCAGCACGCCGCGGGAGTAGCGGAGCGGCGGTGCCTGCCAGTCTGCCAGGCGGGCTGTCATTTCTTCTGGGCTCACATCGACGTTCAGCTCCTGTGTTTCACTGTCGATGGTCACCAGGTCTCCTTCTTTCAATAAGGCGATCGGGCCGCCCACCTGTGCTTCAGGTGCCACGTGGCCAACAACGAGCCCGTGGGTTCCGCCTGAGAAACGGCCGTCCGTTAGCAAGCCCACCTTCTCTCCGAGTCCTTTCCCGACGATGATGGCAGAGATGGAGAGCATCTCACTCATTCCCGGACCGCCTTTCGGACCGGCATAGCGGATCACCAGCACGTCTCCAGGATTAATCTCATTTGCCAGAACCGCTTCGGTTGCTTCTTTTTCCGAATCAAACACCCGGGCGGGACCGGTGAGCTTGCTTACTTTCAGTCCGCTCATTTTGGCAACGGCTCCGGCCGGCGCGAGGTTCCCTTTCAATACATATAAAGGACCGCTTTCCTTAAACGGCTCGCTTACAGGACGGATGATTTCCTGGCCTTCGTGCAGCGGAGGTACTTCAGCCAGGTTCTCTGCCAGTGTTTTACCCGTCACCGTGAGACAGTCACCGTTTAACAGCCCTTCCTCAAGAAGAAGCTTCATGACAGCGGAAACACCGCCTACCTGATGAAGGTTTTCCATGACGTATTTTCCGCTCGGCTTCAAGTCGGCAATGTGCGGTACACGCTCGCGGATACGTTCAAAGTCGTCATAAGAGAGGTCCACATCAACCGAATGGGCCATTGCCAGCAGGTGAAGGAAGGCGTTTGTGGATCCGCCGAGTGCCATAACAACCGTAATCGCATTTTCAAATGCCTCTTTTGTCATGATGTCACGTGGATAGATTTCTTTACGCAGAAGCTCCACAACAGCGTCTCCCGCTCTGTAGCAATCACCATGTTTGTTATCTGTTTCAGCCGGGTTGGACGCACTTCCCGGCAGACTCATTCCGAGGGCTTCAATGGCCGATGCCATCGTGTTTGCAGTGTACATGCCTCCGCATGACCCCGCTCCAGGACAGGCATGACATTCGATGTCGTGGAGGCCGTCCTTGTCCATGGATCCGGCGTTGTGTTTACCGACCGCTTCAAACACAGAAACGATGTCGATGTCTTTATCTTCTCGTGATTTTCCTGGTGAAATCGTTCCACCATATACGAAAACTGCTGGTAAATTTAAGCGGCCGATGGCAATCATACAGCCCGGCATATTTTTATCACAGCCGCCGATGGCCACAACTCCGTCAAGGCGCTCCGCTCCTACTACAGTTTCTATAGAGTCTGCGATTACTTCCCGGCTCGGAAGGGAATAACGCATGCCTTCGTGGCCCATGGAAATCCCGTCAGCAACGGTGATGGTGTTAAAAATCATCGGTGCTCCGCCAGCTTCCCGGGCTCCGCGTTTTGCTTCAATGGCGAGTTTGTCTATGTGTACGTTGCAGGGTGTAACCTCGCTCCACGTACTGGCAACACCGATCATCGGTTTTTGAAAGTCCTCGTCTTCAAATCCTACTGCTCTAAGCATCGCCCGGTTCGGCGCGCGGTTGTCTCCTTCACTGATGTCTTTACTGCGTATTCTAAGATCTTTGTCTGCCACTGGTCAAACTCCTCTCTCGTACTGTGCTGAATAAAAGTTTTAGATGAATTATCTCCACATTATACAGAAATAAAATAATTTTTCTATATTATTTAAAAATTCATAGTGAATTTTTTATTCGTTTCGTCTTTTGGGCAGAAATACATAGAATACGGTCAAAATTATTCCTGTTTTGGACAGAATTACAGATGCTTTTGGTGCAGGGGAAGGTTGTGTGAAGAAATAATCTGATTTTTGATAGAATAAATCTCGTTTTTGATCGTATTAATCGCATTATTGATAGTATTATTTCTGTTTTTGATAGTATTAATGACTTGATAATATCTATCGTATTTTTAACAGTAGTAATCTTGTCTTTGACTGAATCAAAGCTGCCTTCTAAAAAACCGAAAATCCGTACCAGCAAACTATGCTGGTACGGTCATATTTATTAAGAAGGCATACCATGTACCGATTTGATTTCAAGGAACTCCTCGATCCCGAAATCACCCCATTCGCGGCCGATTCCCGATTGCTTGAAACCGCCAAACGGTCCGTTGAAGTCCGTATCGGCGTCATTGATTTTAATGCGTCCGGCTTTAATGCTGGAAGCCACATGGCGTATCGTTTCAGGATCTTTACCTACTACATAGCCCGCAAGACCATAAACAGTATCGTTTGCCATAGTAATAGCGTCCTCGAGGTCCTCATATGTGATAATGGCCGACACCGGTCCGAATATTTCCTCCTGGGCGATAACGGAATCATTGGAAACGTCGGTGAAGATCGTCGGTTTAACGTAATAGCCTGTTTCAAGTCCCTCCGGCTTTCCTGTTCCCCCGGCAAGGAGAGTCGCTTCTTTCTCCCCTTTTTCAATATACGATTGAACGGTGTCCCACTGATCTTTTGAGACTAGCGGGCCTGTGGCGATTCCATCTTTACGGGGATCTCCTACAGGAAAGGTTGGAAGCAGGTCTACAATTTTTTCCTCAAATGCGTCTTTCATAGACTGAGGGATAAAAACTCTTGTTCCTGCAGAGCAAACCTGACCGGTGTTTGTCATGATATTTGACAGAGCCGTTTTCGCCGCCTCTTCCACATCTGCATCGTCAAGAATGATGACAGGTGATTTCCCTCCAAGCTCCAATGCTACTTTTTTAATCGTTTCGGCAGCATTTTTCATGATTTTTTCACCGACAGCGCCAGAGCCGGTAAAGGACACAAAATCAATACCGGGGTGGGAACTGATACCGTTTCCAATAACTGAACCTGTGCCGTTCACAAGGTTAAACGCACCATTTGGCAAACCGGCTTCGTCAATAATTTCCGCCAAAATCATGGCAGCATAAGGTGTTTTTGAGGCCGGCTTCAAAATAACCGGGCTCCCTGCCGCAATAGCGCTGGCAATTTTGGTAGATGTCTGGTTTGTCGGAAAGTTCCACGGAGTAATCAGTCCGCTCACGCCGACCGATTCTTTTATAAGCGTATGGCCGCCGCGGTCCTCTGAGAAAGAAAAGTCCTGGAGAGATTCAGCCGCCTGTTTAAAATGACCGAGCCCCATGTGAAAATGAACCTCTTCAGACACAGACAGAGGTGCACCGAGTTCATCTGTCATGATTTCAATGAGCTCATCTTTCCTTGCTTCATAACCATTCGCAATTTTTTCAAGCCACTCGATCCGTTGTTCTTTTGTGGATTGTGAAAAGGAAGGAAACGCTTCTCGTGCCGCCTTAACCGCTTTATCCAAGTCTTCTTCGGTGCCTGAGCTGATCTTGCCCATCACTTCTTCCGTTGCCGGATTGATCACATCAATCGTTTCTGAGCCCGTTGACTCAATCCATTCACCGTTAATGTAATGTTTAAGCTGGTTTCGCATACAAAAAATCCCCTTTTCAAAATGCTGATTTTCACTGATTTTACCAAAATGAGTGTACAGCATCTCTATTCCCGGCAAGTCCATGTCTAAAACAAAGAGCGGTTTGAGAAGAGTCAAAATAAGGAGTGGAAGAATCCTGCAACGAAACAGGCGTTGAAGAAAAAAGATTTGCAATTTGCGTGGCTGGAAAGAGCCTTAAAAAACACTGTTATGTAAGTAAACGTCCCCTTCTTCTACACCTAAAGGATTTTATTGGCAGCTGTCGAATAACTATATTGTTACAAAACAACTGTAAGATACATAACGGTATTGAAGGGGGAATCAGGTGTGAAGTGGCAGACACTGATTACAGTCGTAAGCCTGCTGCTCTTAGGAGGGTGTATATCTGACGAGGAAACGATAACCTGGGCGGATACAGTAAAGATTGAAGAAAAACAATATGATTATCGTTTTCATTTAACTGTAGCGGACTCAAGCATTATAGGCACTCCTGCCGGAACGGTGAAACGGGATGTTGCAGGTAAAGTACACAGCAATTATCGTTTAAGTAATGGTGAAGCTACTTTTTTACAAAAAGGGACAACATTATACAACGTCAAAGGTCATCCAGGATTACTGGCTGTAAAAGATGATTTAGCTCCCAACGGTTATTTACTCTATCAACATGAAATTACTGATCACTATCCTCTTTCATTTAACGAGCTGGATATTGAGAATGTACAACAGATTACGATTACCCATATTCAAAATGGCACACCTGTTACAGCGACATGGAACGATGAAGAAAAAGATGAGCTTCTGAGATTATTAATGGATAGCAAGCCGGATGCGAAATTCCAGGCATACTCCATGGAACAAGACCCCACTCACTTTGATTTTGTGTTTTATACAGGTGAGGATATATTATTTACGATTCCTCTTTTTACAGACGGTACAACACCATTCTGGTACCCTTTCGAACAGGAAATCCTGCCTGAAGCTATGAACAAATATCTTAATCATCATGATTAAAAAGGCATGCAAACAATGCTCCATGCCCCTTTGTAATCAGATTCTATTATCCTCCCATAAAGGGAAAGCAGGTAATTTTTATATACCTCTTTTATATACCCCCGAGAGCTGGATCGTATAGATTTATATACTCAAAAAAACTGCCTCTCCAATCGTATGTGACGATTGGGGGCAGTTCAGCTGTCATTTTCAGGTGTTTACTCTTCTCACTGCAGCATCGTTCTCAAATCCCCTGTGACTCCCCGTGAAGTTACATAAAATCCGTCCCCTTCGACGAGATACATGAAACAGCCCAATTCACCTTCTTCACCGAGCCAAAGGTGAATCGGATGGAGGGGAAATTCATCTCCGTAGCTGATGATCAAATCATAGTCGGACACTGCTCCCCGGGGGTCCCGCTGCTTATTACAGCAGATCTGACCGCTCTCTCAAAAATCTTGGTTAAATCGGGTTTTGTTATTGCCATAAGCTCTTCATCCGAGAAGGCACCAACAGCTTCGGATCGGTAAACCGTCACTTCCTTTACTCTTTCATCAAGGAGGACCACCGTCTCATGATAATCAACTATTTCACTTTCTTCCTCTTTCCCGTCCCCCGCCACGGAGCTCGGCTACGAGAACGTAGCGTTCGGGGGCACTGCCCACAAAGGTAAACGGGTAGCAGGTGCTCACTGTGAGTGTGGCCCTGGGCTTTGGAACAATAACTGTGCGGTCATCTTCGTCTACAATTCGGACGTTTTTTACTTTGTACTCGAATTCGCCCGCTGCAGTCGTGACAATCAGAATATCATTGACTCCGACACTCCCCAGCTCCCGGAAGACCGTGTCTCTGTGACCGGCTAAAACAGCATTGTCATTTTCTCCGGGCAGGACACTTCCTGCAAAGTGACCGACGCCTTTCTCGAGTTCGTCTTCATCAGTGCCGTGATAAATTGGAAGCGTTGCTTCAAGCTTCGGGATATAAAGTTCCCCGATCAGATCGCCAATTTCAGGCCTTTCCGGGTACAGGGGACCTGACTCCCCCTCGTCAACAGCGGGGGATTCTTCTTCCGCCGGTTCAGGCTTTTCTTCCACTTGAGACTTTTCTTCCACTTCAGGTTCTTCTTCCACTTCCGCTGAAACTGCAGCTTCCCCGCTCTTAAAGAGCATATAGCCTTTGAGGAACGTGTATGCGGTGGTTGTAGTAAACCAGAACCCGCCTGTGATCATGGCAATACTTAAAGAGAGAAGAATGAATCGCTTCATTCTTCTCCGGTTGTTCTTTTGGTTATCCATTTTTCACATTCAGCCTGCGGTAAAAGAGCATGCCGCTCATCATGATGAGGAGCCCTGCTGCGATTCCTGAGGCGGTATTGGTCGCTGTTTTTGGCAGCTTGGCACCGGTCTCCGTTTTCATAGCAGGCTTTTCTGCGTTTGCTTTTTTAGGAGATTCGCTCTTTTTATCCACGGTCTGATCCTGGTGTTCAATCACGTCATGTGTTTTTTTAAGGTCGTTTCCGGTTCCGTTAATCAGTTCCCAGCCGAACAGTTCTGCTTTGAGGAGGATGTCAGCGAGGAAGTCCCCTTGTTTATTGTACAGCTCAATGAGAAGGTCATAGCCGTTTGTCGTTGTCATGGTCATGAGTGACTGAAGGGACACAGGCTTTTTCTCGTCACCTTTTACAAGATAAAACGTTACGTCCATTTCAAAGAGGTCGAGCAATTCTGTGAAAATGGCGATAAGCTCTGCGATTTGATCGGCTGTGAGTTCAGATGCCTCATCAAACTCTTCAAAAGCCATCAGGCGCCAGGCCAGCTCTTCAAGCTTCTCCAGGAAGGCGTCGCTGTCCGTATCCAGACTCTCCAGGTGGGCAAAAAGGCGCTCTAGCTCCTCTATTGTAAGGCCGATTTCAGCGAATAATCCTTCGATATCCTCAAATTCAAGGTCCCATTCGTCGCTGTAAAGATAGTACCAGACGGCGCCGTCCAGGTCTTCATAATACTCGTAGTTGTCAAGAGAATCCCCGTTTTCTTTTAACAGGGCAACCAGCTCATCGTATGTAAGCTCGTATTCTTTTAACAGTTCAGCCAGGTTTGCGTCGGTAAGCGGGGTCAGGGATAAGTCGTACAGGTCCGCTTCAGCGTCGAATACAAATTTATACACATCATAAATGGACTCTTCAGCTTCGAGTTCCCCGTATGCCACAAGGTATTCAAGGGCTTCTTTTTCTGTAATACCTAAATCATCGAGCAGTTCTTTCCAAGTATCCGGCGTGAGGACCGGTCCCAAGAACCACCTGAGGTCCTCCATGTCTTCAAAATCCTCAACTGACAGATCGTAGAAATCAAGGTATTCTACTAAATCACTTTTTGTCCACTCAATTTCCTGTAAATACGACTTCAATTCCTTCTCAGATGGTGCGGCACTTCCTACAGATGGTAAAACAACAAGAAACAAACCAGCCAGCAGTGACATGAACAAGCCTTTCACAGCCATTCCTCCTACATATTCGATTGTGTATTTCGAGATTAGTATAATCTTGAAATTTGTAAAAAGATAGTATTTTATTTTTGTTTACGGTAGAAAATTTTGAGGAAATCTATTGACAAAACAGAGGTTTAATATCCAGTATTCGTTTGCATTTGAAAGCATATGGCATTTAAGTACTAATAATCTCTCATTTTAACTGAATATAACTGTATATGAGTGAATATAAAAAACCTCCGCGATAAAAGCCCTGCGGAGGTGCTTATTTTTCTTTTTCATGATCGACCACGTTAAAGGTCGGACGGCTTGCCAGTGCCAGGAAAAAAACAACGGCAGAAAAGATGCTCAAAATAAAAGCGCCGAGTGTAAAGCCTCCCGTCCTGATCAGGTCAATGACGAGCCAGACAAATCCTGATACGGTCCCAACTGATGATAGGACGATGATGATTGGTCGTGCCATGTGTTTGCTCCTTTGCTTATCTGTTTGCGACCCAGCCTGAAATGCCGGCCATGATGTTTTTCAGCACGTCCAAAGAACCCATGACGTCACCCTCTAGTTCGAGGGCGTGATTGGCGTCCTTCACAAGAACGCCCTGAATCCGGGGATTGCGGTCAATTTCGACAAACCTCTCCCGCTCAAATACAGGGTCCCGGTCCCCGATCACACACAGCCCGGGATGCCAGCTTGTTGAAAGACTTTTGTATACGTCGTCCCTCTGAATAAGAGGTGTGAGCCAGATCGCTTTTACCCGGGCGAAGCGCTCTTCTTCCATCAGATAGGATAAAGCGATCGTACCGACAGATTTGGCTACAGCTATGATTTCCTCATAAGGGGCACCGCCGATAACGGCATCGATGACGTTTCGCACATCCGCAGTGAAGCCTTCCTCTGTAAGTTCGGATAATTCCTCACGTGTATATTCGTAGTTGATATGAAGGATGTCAAACCCGTTTCTGTAAAGAATTGATGTTGCGTAGTAAAGTAACGGTCCTTGTGCTGTGTACGCTGCTCCGGGCAGAACGATGGCTACACCGTCAGCATCTTTCTCGTGCTTCATCAGAGAATAAGGTATCTTTCCGCTATTGGTTTGTACGTTTCCGTTCTTTACTTTCACAGCCCCCACCCCTTTTTTAAAAGTCAGGCCTTTTCTTGATGCTGGTCTTTCTTTAGTGCCAGTTGGACTTTCATCTGCTCAAGCTTTACTTTTTCTTTCTCCAGCTCCACCCTTTTTTCCTTCAGGCGAAAATCTCTTTTTATGGAATAAGCACCAACTGCCATGCCCGCTATTGAGATGGCTCCTACAAAAACCAAAATCGCAAACAAATCCAATTCATTTCCCCCTTAATTCTCATTGGACTTTCTAAATCCGTACAGCATCCGGTAGCCTTCTTTTTCATAGAAATCATAGGACTCACCGGTTGCGAGAAGTTCAAGGCGTGCTGCAGGATACAGGCTGTGTGCATGGTTTAAAAGAGCCCGGCCTGTACCTTGTTTTCTCCAGCTTTTTTTCACCAGAATCTCACAAACATACAGACTGATAAACCCGTCAGTAAGACCCCGGATGTAGCCGATGATTTCTCCTTCAGCTTCCGCGATAAAGCGGACCGGCGACTGTTCCCATGCTGCTTTTGTCTCTTCAGGCCGGTCCGCAAGGTTTTTCCAGCCCTGCTCCTGATTGAGATCTGCAATCGTACTGAAATCACTGGACCGGTATTCCCGGATAACCAGCTCTTTCCCGTTGTATAGTTTCATCATTTCCCCCACCGGATTATGCCTTAACGTTAGTGTATTCGTTTTCATTTTTATTGTAAATCATTTCAAGAGCCTTTTATGCATGACCTGATTTTTTGGGACATATAGTTTAGCAGACATTATTTTAGCAGAGGGGGAACGGCTGTGAAAGAGAAACCGAAGGAAGATACACTTCTTAAACACTACCTTCAAAGATCAACCCTGCCTCAAAAGTCTGTGTGCAGACCATCAAGAAAGACAATAAAACGCTGGGTAAAATACGGTTCTGCGAGCTACGTGGTTTACTGGGGGTAAGTTTCTTTAGGAACAGGATTTCCGCTTTGCTGTCTTTTATCAGACAATACTATTGTACAAGCACCTGAACTCGCCACTATCTTTTGGTGCTGGAAATCATTCTTGTATTACTCATATAGAAATATGCCGTTCCTCCCTGTTTAAATACTTTTTTATATCGAGAATGGCCTGGGTATGCATGCCTTCGTGAAAGATCGTTCTGATCAACACCTGCTCTATCGTCTCCATTCCCATTTCAATGGGCGGGAAGGTTTCTTCCAGACGCTCTCCATACTCCTCTTCAATGACATCAGGCTGCCGTTTTAACAAAGCTTTTAACATGTCTAATGAGGGCGTATCCTTTGTAAAATCAGCTGGATCGGTACCAAACCCGAACCAGTCGTTAAGCTTTGCCGTTTCTGCACGCTTTTCTCTCGTAAGTGCTTGAATCCACAGATACTGATCGAGATAAACATGGCCAAGATTCCAGCGGATATTATTGTTAAAGCCTTCGGGAATGCGGTCTGCCTCCATTTCAGTTACTTCCTCAACTATATTAACCAGTTCCTCCCGATAGGACTTTAGCTGATTAAAAAGGACAACCTGCCTTGTTTTCATGGGAATTCCTCCTTTATTCTGTAACTATTTAAACATTTGAAGTAATTATCCTGCTTTTACATATTTTCCTTAAAAAATGAAAGGATAAGAGCGACTTTGTTTTAAGGAGGAGCACTATGGAAAACAAACAAACCAGCCAGAAAGTATCTGAAGAGATGCCCCCGCCATTCAGTCACGGCGGACATGAGCTTTTTGATGTCCACGAAGTGTTAAGTGCCGTTGTCGCACTTCTCGATCAGTACAAGCTATATGAAAACCAAATCAAGGACACGGCACTGACGGATATTTTAAACCGACAGTCCCAGTATATGACCCAACTCTACAACACCATGCTGGAGGCATTTCAGACCGGGGAAAAGCCTTCAACATCAACTCAGGTATACAAAATGACGGAGAGCAATAACGTCATTTACGGTCTTTCACTCGGCAAACCTGTCTCTCCCATCCAGTCTGCCAGTGATGTGACGGATCAAAGCCTGTCATCGTATATGCTCGGTCAGACGAAAAGTCTTGCCTCTCTCATGGCCATGACAGCCCTCGAAATGACGAACCCGGTAATCCGGCGGATCATCGCTGACAGTGTACCGAATGTTATTGAAATGAGCTACGAGATTTTTCTTTATCAAAACAAACATGGGTATTATCAGGTCCCACAGTTAAAGAATGAGGATATGAGAGGGCTGCTGGAAGCATACAGCCCCGTTAACAAGAAGCCTTTAAATTGATAACAGACAAAAGACACAGAGGCCCGTGGCTCCTGTGTCTTTTGCATTTCAAACCAATTATTTCTCCTCACCTGCACCAAGTACCTGCCTGGTCATCTCCAGGTACTCCTCACTGCCTGAACGGATAGCGAACTCCGCGAGCTCCACCGGATAAGCGGCGGTTAGTTCAATGACATGCTCAGCCATGTGAGGCCACACATAGCCACCGGCTTTTTGATAATGGTGGATGAGTTTGTGCAGTGCTTCTTCTCCAAATGTTCTGTAGTGGGACACAAAATCCACTGCCGGATCACCAGCATAAGCTTCTGTCCAGTCAATAAACCCGGTCACTTTGGTACTTTCGTCAATTAAAATATGACCGGCGTGCAGATCCCCATGGACGAACGCTTCTTGTTTCGGCCAGAGAGCCTCATTATCAATCCACGTCTGCCAGCGGCTCCAGAGCTCCCTGCTTACGCCGAATTCCGCTTTTACTTTATCCATCCTTGTTTTCATGGTTTCCCTGAGCTTATCTGCTTTAATGACGGTAAGACCGTGCCCGGCAACCGTTTCCCCGTTCGTTCTGTGAAGGGGAACGAGAGCCTCCCCAAGGGTTTGATGGAACACTTCAGGAATATTTTCAAGGTCGATTTCCCACACATAGTTCTGAATCTCATGATCCACGGTGCCTGCCGGCTTTCCAGTAAGCCTTTTGTAGGCAATCAGTTCGTCTGTACACACCTTCCATTCAGGCACTTCCACACGAACCTGTTCCGCTGCGAGCTTAAGAATCTGCTTCTCTTTTTGAATCGAAGGGATTACATCCTTTCTTCTCGGCAGCCGCAGAACCCATTGTTCCCCATTTTGGTCTTTTGCAAATGCTACCTGAAAGTCCAGGCCTGATTCGTTGATCTGAAGTGTTTCTCCGTTTATGATCATGCCGTTTTTTTCTGCCAATTGAATGATGTGTTTCTTTTTGTTCTCCATAACCTGCACGTCCTTTATTTGAGAGTAGATGCCAGCGGTGCAGGGACGTATTCCGGTTCCTCGGGATTGAATAAAAAAGACACAGGTGTTTTCACCTGTGCCGTGATTGTAATAGTATATTTACCGTTATGAGGTCCCTGGAAAAAGACAGACCTGTCCCGCCAGCACAAAGTGGTTTTCTTTGAACTATTTAATTACGGGTTCAAAGTGCGGAATCGGAGTCTCATTGATGCTGTCACAGGGAAAACCTCCATCTCTTAAAGTTAAAGGAATCGTAACATATTAAACGGAGAAGAACAATGAATGTTTTTAGTTATTAAACGCTTCTTTCCCTCCGGCAACAGGCAGAATCAGTCTGCTTCTCGTCGGTAATAAGGAAATTTCCGTCCCTCCTGAAGGTCGGATGGTGTAGTCATAATCACTGGCGATGAAAACAACCCCGATCCGGTTTCCTGCTTTAAATACGTAATCGTGCGGCTGCATGTCCCACTCAAACGTATAATCACGGCCCGGTACGATGCTGATTGACCGCTCCTCACCGTGAATGTTCTGAGGATCCATCCACCCGCGGGTAATGATTCTGGCATTGTCATTTTCATCATACTCCACAAGCAAAGCGGTTAAATTGGCCACCGGCTCGTCAATTCTCGCCCTGATACTTACCTCAGGGGTACCGCTCATATGAGTATCCTGCAGCAAGGCATCCGTTGTATACACGAGTCTGTTCGGGTGATCAGATTCCGGATCTGCTACCAAGGTATTCGCTCTTGTCTGCGGGTCATCCAAGAGTTCCTGTCTCTCATGTGGTCTGTTGGGAACCGGGGCGTTTGACAGTGAGCCGGCCCCGCTTCTTTCATCGTCTCCTGTTAAATAAAGCGTTGTCGTTTCAGCATCAACATGAGGCCAGTTTTCCTGCTCCACCCACGTTCTGTCTTCACGCTGAATGTTCACCATGTCTTCATCCATAATGCCGTTTTCGAGTCCATAGAGCCAGTAGTCAAACCAGCGGTGCTGCTCCTGCTGCCAAATAGACCCGCCTGGTGCACTGTGTCCCCCCTGGTGAAGCCAGAGCTTACGGTCCACCCCGTGCTGTTCAAGAGCTTCCCACCACTGGGCAAACTGCTTCGTTTTTACATTCCAGTCGTTGAGGCCGTGAGCCAGAAGAACACTCGCTTCAACGTTTTTCACACCTGGGAGGTAGTTGCGCTCAGCCCAGAAATCATTGTAGTCACCGGTAATCCGGTCCTCGTCTTCTTCCATTTGCTCAAGGAAAGGAGCACAGATTTCCGCGTTATCACGGGTGGCAACAAACCCGGCAAGCACACTCGCATCTTCTCCCTGATAGCCGCCCGGTGCAACAACCGCCCCGTTTGCTCTGAAATAGTCATACCAGTTACTGATGGCTACGATAGGGACGATAGTTTTCAGTCCTTCAACCCCGGTCGTAGCTACTCCGTTGGGCAGGGTGCCGTTATAAGAAGCACCAATCATCCCCACGTTCCCTGTCGTCCAGTCAGCGGACACTTCTTCTCCGTCTGCATTAAACGCACGGGCACTTCCGTTTAACCAGTCAATAACCGCTTTTGTTCCCATAATTTCATTATAGTCACCGGTCGTCGGGCATCCGGTAGCTTCTCCACTGCCGATACTTTCTCCAAGGACAACGGCATAGCCCCTCGGCACATAGTAGTTTCCTAAATTACCAAGGTTCTGAGGCCCTGCATTAGGTCCCCTGCCACGGCCCTTGCCAGGATGAGGTACGGGATTCAGTTCTACATCTACATCAAAAAAAGGCACAGACCAGTCCAGACCTGCCCTGTAAGGACTCATTTCATAAATAACCGGCACCTGAATCCCTTCTTCGGTGTTTGGTCTCATGACCCGAATGGACACAAGATCCTTTTCACCGGTTCCATCACTGTCCACTGTTGTTTCAACCATTAGTTCTTCAATAATTGCTTCTTCAGTCGAATAAACCGGCTGGGTTACACCATCTTCAAAATTTATGTAGGTCGAAGATGTGCCTGTTTCAGGAATGGTCCCGTTTAACGGTAAATCATCCGCGGCAGCGCTGACCGGCTGGATAACCAATGACATTAACAGCAGAAAAGAAAGCACTCCAATCGCATACCTTTTACTCATTTTAATAGCCTCCTGTTTTGTTGTGTCTTACGAATGCTTCAGTCACACCCCCGCTTCTAAAAGGCTGAACCCAGTACTCTTCCAACAAAATATAACACTAATTTTCTGACTATTTTGTCAAAAATTGCAGGATATTTCGTGTTACTAATAAATGAATCCATACACCCATAATAAAAGACCCGGCAATTTTTACTGCCGGATCTTTTATACGATTTTTTATAAACCTTTAGCCACACAAATTGAGGTCAGACAATCAGGACTCTTTTTTATTCGACTGACCCCCGAACCTGTTGAAACCACTGCTCTGTTTTTGCCGGATCCTTAGAATTTACGAAAAGAAAATCATCGTCTCTCTCCAGGTAGAGAAACGGCGGCGTACCCGTATGAACAAATAACCTTCCGCGCCCCAGCCCCTCTATTGAAAAATGACCCCGGCGGCGTTCCATGAAGGAGTATCCGTTCATCTTGGACCGGATTTCCGGCACCTCCCCCACAAGGTCGATATCCGTTATTTCCTCAAGAGACCATTCCACACCGTGTCTTCCGCTCACTGCAACCGATTGGTCAGAAACAGTAAAACGAGGCTCGCGCTCTCCTTCCAAAAATACGACAGCGACCAGGATTATGCTGAATACCATTGCACCAATAAGAATGGATAAATTTCGCTTTTTTGTTTTTGAATTGTCCAGTTTGCTCAGCGTGATTAACCGGATGAAAAGATAAAGCATCCATACGAGCCAGGAGACAACTACTGCAAAATCCGGTTCAACAAAGAACGCCAGTACCGCTCCTGCAAGAAGAATATAGCTCGAGTTCATCATCGCTTTCCCGACTGCCTGGGGATAGCCGTTTTCAATGAGGCGCTGCTGCTCCTCCTCAGGTTTGGTATTGAATCCGGACAAAAGCATATAAACGCCCTTTTTGTATATGAAATAAGCCGGAATCCATATAATTAAAAAACTGAAGAGTTGAATCGTAATGGCAATGAGCATCGTTTACCTCCTAATCAATCCTTCCTTTCTTTACGTTATGATTGAAATATACGTTTCATTTTACAAAATAAAAATGACTTCAACAAAATGTCGAAGTCACTCCTATCCTAAGCGCCTTTAGGTTCGACGCTCACTGTTCTGGCAATGATTCCTCTTGCTTCAAGCTCCTGTTTTGTCTGCTCATTGGCAGGACGATAGCCTTTTTCAAGGAGGTCTTTAATGTAAAGCTTGTTGTAAATAAAAGAAAAAATAATGCCTGGGATGGATGCTCCAAATCCCATTGTCAGGAACCCAATTGCCACAGCAGTAATAAACATGATTGCTGCCCATTTCAAATCCCCTCTGAACAAAGCCGGGAAAAAGCCAAAGAAAAATGTCGTCCAGCTGAATCCAATCTTAACGTTTTTTTGAACTCCTGCATCATTTGTTAGAATGCCATGCATAGCGTCGTCTCCTCCCGGGTATATGCTCTATATAAGCTCAAGACTATTATACTACATAAACGCCACTAAACTTCAATATATTTCAAATTAAGATAGTATATACCTATGTTTCGATACTTAAGTTTCGGTACTAAAGTTTTCTAACCAACCTCTCCCCATAAACAAACCCGCCTCAAAATAGAGACGGGTCAGCATACACATTATTCTTTTACAGACCCGGAAGTGAGTCCGGCAACAATTCTGCGCTGGAAGAACAAAACGATGATGACGATTGGGATCGTCACGACCACGGTAGCGGCAGTTATGTCCCCCCAGGGAATCGTGTACTGACTTTCATACATGGAAAGCCCGACCGGAATGGTGCGCCAGCGGTCCGCTGTGTTGATCGTCAAGGCAAACAGATACTCGTTCCAGGCAGCGATGAATACGAGGATCGCTGTCGTAAACACACCGGGTGCCGCCAGCGGGAAAATGATTTTTCTGAACGTTTGAAACGGTGTTGCCCCGTCTAGCTTCGCACTTTCCTCAAGCTCATAGGGAATCTTTTTAAAGAACGTAGCCAGAATCCAGATGGCCAGAGGCAGACTGATTGTAATATATGGAATCACAAGACCCATGTAGCTGTTGCGAAGACCCAGACCTGTAATCAGGTTGTAGATGGGTGAGATAATCGCAATTTGCGGGAACATGGCTGCTGCAAGAACGACACCCAGAATCAGCCCTTTAAACCGAATCGGCAGTCTTGTAAGAGCATAGGCTGCAAGAGAAGCCACCGATATCGCAATCACCGTTGTCAAAGTCGAGACGGCAAAGCTGTTCCACATGTACATGTGAAGCGGCCTCGTGTTAAAGGCGTTCACGTAAGATTGAAATGTAGGATTTTGAGTGAACCAGTTAAAGCCTCCAAAGATCTCGATCGGCGGCTTAATGGATGTGAGGAACACCCAGATAAACGGAAACATGATCACAAATACAAAGATACTCAGGAATAGATAAAATTTTATGCCTGCTTTCTTTTCCATCGCTTAAAACCTCCTTTATCCCCGGCCGCCGCGACTTTCGAACAAGTCGGACCCTATGATTTTAATAAACAGTGCACTGATAATTGCCACAGAGACGAACACGATAACAGAAAGGACAGCCCCTTCACCGAAGTTCTGCTGGGCGAACAGCACCTTGTAGGCATAAACAGAAATGGATTCGGTCCGGTTTGCCGGCCCTCCCCCTGTTAATACATAGATCAAGTCAAACACACGGAACGCATCAAGGGTACGGAACAGGAGTGCTACGAGAATTGCAGATTTAAGCATCGGCAGTGTTATTTTAAAGAACGTTTGAATTTTATTCGCCCCGTCCACTTCCGCTGCCTCATAAAGGGTTCTTGGAATGGTCTGCAAGCCGGCCAGAAGAAGCAGCGCCATGTACGGTGTTGTTTTCCATACGTCGGCGAGAATAATCGCGCCCATGGCACCGGAGCCTGTACTGAGCAAAACGGATGCGTCAGAGATAATGCCGAGTTGTTCAAAGTAATGAGCCACAACACCGGACTGGCCATCATACAGATAACGCCACATCATCGCACCGACAGCGGTTGGAATGGCCCACGGGATCAAAACGGATGCACGGACAAGGCCCCGTCCGAAGAAGGCACGGTTAATCACGAGGGCAACAGCAAGTCCGATGACGAGCTCAAAAAATACCGACACGGTTGTAAAAAGAACGGTGTTCCACATGGCACGCCACATACGCTCATCCTGAAGGTACTTTCCGTAGTTTGACAGTCCGATAAAGTTTGGACGAATCAGGCTACGGTCTGTCGTAAGCAGACTGCTGGATAAAGAAGTAAGCTCATCCTGCAGAGCCTCATCACTCGTTTCTTCAATAAATGCCTGAACCCGGGCACGGCCTTCTTCAATCGTTTCTGTGTACCCTTCTGCAAAGTCACTCGGCAGTTCAGCGTAACGCAGATCCGAATCGTTGACCGGCTGGAACATCATCACCATTTCATCAACTTCATCATACTGCTCAGCGAGACCATCCATCTCGAGAAGCTCTCGGTGATAGCTGCTGATATCGACTTCAAGCTGCTGAAGAAACTCCTGCACCTCCCCTTCACTTGATGATGCAAGGGCGGACAAATCTCTTTCCAGATAAAATTGATTATCTACATACGTTTCAAGGTCAATTTGATAGTTTAAGGTTGTCTGGTTACGAGTCGGGTCGTTCAGCCGGTAATCGAACAAACTGTTGTAAAAAGACTGGGCGATCGGCCATAGTGTAATAACGGAAATAAGGATAATTGCGGGCAGGACCATTAAATAACCGAGCTGTGTTTCTGTTAAACTGAAGCCCCGGCTTTTCTTTTTTCCCATAAGCTCTCCTCCTCTTGATTCTGAAATCGATTTCAGCAGCAGTTACAGGAAACACCTTCAAACCTGCGGCGTGAAGGTATTTCTTTTTCATTACGTAGATTCCCGGATGATCAGGTTCAAAGGTAAAAGTTCAGTCTGGGCTTTCGTCTTACGCTTATGTTTAATCATATCGACCATCAGTTCCATTGCTCTCGAACCCATCATATGAATGGGCTGTTCAATCGTTGTAATACCCGGGTCGATCAAGTCTGCAATTGGCTGGTTGTCGTACCCGATTACAGCGAGATCTTCAGGAACCCGGCATCCAAACCGTTTCGCCTCCTGGATAATCCCTGCTGCAACTTCGTCCCCTCCGGCGAAGATCGCCGTTGGTTTGTCGGTCATGGCATAGATGCGCTGAAAGATATTCTTACCGTCTTCAATTCCGTAGTAGCTGATGAAATTCCACTCATTTTTTACAGAAAGTCCGTGCTCATTCAAAGCTTTGGTAAATCCGAGCTTTCTGTCATATGTGAGCTCAATCCGGTCAGCACCCCCGGCATAGGCAATCTTCGTATGCCCCCGTTCAATCAGATGCTTTGCCCCGATATATCCACCAATCTGCTGATCGCAGCGTACCATGGGCATCTTCGCATCCGTGTCATATTCATTGCAGGCAATGATCGGCCCGTACTTCGTAAACGGCTCAAGGGCAGCCCATTTATTTTGCATCGACGCCATAATAATGCCGTCCACCTGCTTTGTTTTCAGCAGCTCCATATGGGCAAGCTCTCTTTTTACATCGAGCCTCGAATCACATAAAATAAGCTGATATCCTTTTTCCCCTGCAATCTTTTCCATGGAATCGACGAGGTGGCTGAAAAAAGGGTTAATGATACGGGAAATAATAACAGCGATCGTATTCGTTTTTTGTCCCCTGAGCCGCCGGGCGGATGAGTTTGGCACATAGCCCAGTTCATCCATGGCTGCAAGGACCGTTCGTCGTTTATCGTCATCCACGTACGGATGGTTATTGATGACCCTTGATATGGTGCTTGGTGAAAGGCCCGTCCGCCGGGCAACTTCTTTTATCGTAGCCATGAAAATCCCCTCTTTTAATACAGAAATACGTGTTCAAAAGAGGGCATTCCTGCCGCCATTTAAACACCGTTATGTAAAAAGGAAGTGAACAAACAAGTCCACTTCCTTTTCCAAATCACTCACTTACTCGCTTAGAGCTGATTCCATCTGAGACTGCATGTTTGATGCAGCTTCTTCAGCGCTGATTTCCCCTGCCAGAGCTCTGGACAATTCGATCTGCATGATGTCGGAGATCTGCGGATAGATCGGTGTAATCGGTCTTGGAACAGCATTGTCAAGGGTACGGACGAACTCTTCGTCAGCGAACAGCTGCGCGACATCCTGAACCTCAGGGTCTTCATAAAGTTCGGCAATTGTCGGAGCCAGTCCGCCTTCCATTGCAGAGATCTTCTGACCTTCAGGACCCGTCATGAATTTCACAAACTCCCAGGCTGCTTCAGGGTTTTCACTGTAACGGTTTATCATCGTCATCCAGCCCCCAAGACCTGCAGCGCTTCCCGCGTCACCTGCCGGCAGGAGCGCAAAGCCTACATTTCCAGCCACGCGGGACTGATCTTCGTCTTCCGTCATGGACTGCATGTACGGCCAGTTACGGGCAAATACCGCCTGACCTTCGAGGAATGCCGTATGAGTAGCCGGCTCATCAAAGTTCAGAATATTACTTGGAGAGGAGTCAGCATCAACAATCTCCTTCATTTTTTCAATAGCTGCAACGGTTTCAGGGCTGTGTACTGTTACGTTCTGGTCATCATCCAGCACCTGTCCGCCGTAGGCACTGATAAATTCAATGGCGTTTACCACAAGGCCTTCATACTGGTTTGCCTGCATGAGGTAGCCAAACTCCGTTCCTTCTTCCCCGGCATACTCCTCAGCCATTTCGAGAAGCTCGTCCCATGTTGTTGGAGGCTCGTCTACAATGTCGGTACGGTAGTAAAGGAGTCCTGCGTCAGTAAATTTCGGCATTGCCCACTGACGTCCGTCAAAATGACCAGATTCTACTGTACCCGGGAAATAGGCATCCATATCGATTCCGTCTTCTTCAATGAAGCGGTCTAAAGGAAGAACATACCCTGCCTGGGCAAATTCTGCCGGCCAGATTACGTCTGCGTCAAACACATCGATTGTGCTGTCCCCAGCAGAGAATTCTGTTACGTACTGGTCATGGGACGCACCAGTATCTGATGGCATGTCACGGTATTCTACTGTAATGTGAGGAAACGCCTCTTCAAATGCTTCGATCAGCACATCCGTACTGCCCGTGGCATCGTTACCACGTGCATAGGTAATGGTGACTTCCTCCTGATCCTCTGCCGCAGCCGCTTCATTGTCATCACCGTCGGCTTCGTCTGCATCTTCCTGCTCCGTATCGTCTGTATCAGTATCTTCCGGTACGTCCGTCTCCTCATCATCTCCACACGCCGCCATCATGGCAACCATAGACATGGCAACCGTTCCAGTTAAAACCTTCTTCCAGATCTTCATCTTGTTTTCCCCCTTAAAATAAGTATCTGCGCAAGGTCTGAGTTGTTTCGTCAGTCAAACTATCTGACAACGATTTCATACTTTTGTGAAAAAAGAACATTTCAGAGACACTATTGAATCAGAATCTCGTAAAATGCATGTAAAAGTATGTAATCGTTTTCATACATTTATTATAATTTTATATGAAAACGTTTTCAATAGTTTTTTTGCAAAATTTCTGAATTTTTTATTTGAGTACTTCAATTTAGTTTTTGTCTGTTAGAACTTAATTGAGTTACGCTGGTTCTTTCTAACAAACGCTTTTGGTTTTTTCTCCCTCAATATGTTTTTTTTCTCCCTCAAAAAGGATTAATTCACCCTTAATAGGGATTTATTCGCCCTCAATCACTTTTTATTCGCCCGGAACACCCCGTAATAAAAAAAGATGACGCAAAGGCCTTATACCTCCTGCGTCATCTTTTTCTATGCTCTCATACCAAAGAATTTTTTCACTTTTGTAAGCATCCCTTTATCTTCGTCAAGAGACATCAGGGGTACAGACTCACCGCTGATGCGGCGGGCAATGTTGCGGTACGCAAGAGATGCACGGCTCTTTGGATCCATGGCAACCGGCTCACCGGCATTGGACGCTTTAATCACGTCATCATCGTCGGCAACGATGCCCAGAAGATCCACAGCGAGAATGGACACAATCTCGTCTACATCAATGGCTTCACCGGTTTTCATCAGATGGGGACGGATCCGGTTTACAATAAGCCTCGGTGCGGATACATCTTCTTTTTCCAGCAGCCCGATAATACGGTCCGCATCACGAACAGACGAAATTTCCGGCGTTGTGACGACAATAGCCTGATCGGCACCGGCAACCGCATTTTTATATCCCTGCTCAATTCCTGCAGGACAGTCAATTAATACGTAATCGTAATCCTGTTTCAGTTCTTCCACCAGCTTTTTCATCTGCGCCGGCTCTACAGCAGACTTGTCCTTCGTCTGTGCTGCAGGAAGGAGAGATAAGCTTTCGAACCGCTTATCTTTTATGAGTGCCTGATGCAGACGGCATCGCTCATCTACTACATCAACCAGGTCATAAATAATCCTGTTCTCAAGACCCATAACAACATCCAGGTTTCTAAGACCGATATCTGTATCCACCAAACAAACTCTTTTTCCGTTCAGCGCCAGGGCTGTCCCTAAATTCGCGGTTGTCGTCGTTTTACCGACGCCGCCTTTTCCAGAAGTAACGACGATGGCCTCTCCCACGCTCAGTCTCCCCTTTCTATCAAGAGGCCACTGAAAAAGTACAAAGCAACTTTTTCAGTGCCTTTTATTTGAGATGCAATGGCTCCATTCGGTTGCTCGCCTGTTAAGAAAAACCCACTTGTAACAGGCTTTTAAAAAATGCAATTGTTACGCTCATTGCTTAGAAGGCACTGGAAAAGTTAAAGACCGAACTTTTTCAGTGCCTTCCTATCAACACTTGATCGCTTGTCTACTCTCTATTTTACCACGAATCGACCAAATGGGTATTACGATTTGTTTCTGTTTATAAGGTCAGGTCGTCAGTGATGTATGGACGCACCTGTCCGACTTTCTGCATGCGGTCAAGAACCATCTGATCGTCCTCGTCCACATAGGCGCACTCCATTTCCCGTCCGCCTTTTCCTTCCTGTTCAGGAGGTCTGCTGATTACATCAGCAATGCGGAGCTGGGAAGGATTCATGCTTCCGGCACAAATAACAGCATCTTTATTATTGTTAACCCCGGCATGGGCTATGCCCCTTAGAGCACCCAGCACGTAAATATTCCCCGTGGCCTTTATCGTACCGCCGGGATTCACATCCCCGATCAGAAGTAGATCTCCCCGGACCTCAATGACCTGCCCCGAGCGGATCACACGGGCAAGGCGGGTGATCTGGTTGTCGAGACGCATTTCCTCGGCCTCGTCTTTTGTAATTACATCCGTTTCGATCGTATCAATATCTGCGTGAATATGATCGTTAAACTGCTTCTGAAGCAGTGTCACTTGTTCTTTTTCCAGGTAACGCTTGCCTGATACGAGATTGATCCGGACACGTACACTGTTTTCCTGTGGCTGGGGACGGTCTGAAAGCTTTTCCGCCAGTTCTTCCAACACATCTTCAAAGGCGCACTGATCATTTAAGACAAATGTTAAGCCGTCCTTAGTTCCTTTTATAATGACGTTTTGCTGTTTCACTTGCTTTTGTGTCATGATCAATCACCTCTGAACTTTATTTGAACCGCGCCTATATGAACTCTTGTTTTCGTTTTAGTACATATAAAATCCACTTTCTTAAATAAAAGCCTGTGAGTACAAGAATCAGGCCGTTAAACACAAACGTCGGCAGCAGTCTCGTGTAGAAAAACAGATTGTGGGGCTGGCTGGCCAGTCCCATCAATGAATAAATGCCGTAAACAAAATACTCGAGACCTACGACTGCGAGTAACGCCATCATAATTGACAACCCGAGGTTTTTTTGGAAAAAAGGAATGGAAAAGGACACAAGATACACGACAACAGCCATTCCGAACGTGTACACACCAAGAAGCGGTGAATAAATCACGTCATACAAAATCCCGAAACCGACGGCATATAGAAGAGCAGGGCCCCGTCCCTGTAAAATACCGACAAACACAAGAACGAGAAGAACCCACCTGGGAATCAATATATAAGGAAACCCGTGAAGGTCAGGGGCAAAAACCTGAAACACGGTTCCTTCAAGAACAAACAGCAGGAACATAACGAGAAAAATAGAATAGCGGATCATCAGTCCTCATCCTCATTTTCCGGATCGATGTCCTCCTCAAGAGAAGCAGCTTCCCGTTCCACAACCATCACATAATCCAGCTGGTTAAAGTCCGCAGACGGCTTCACGTAAGCCTGCTGTGTCAGACCAAACTCGTCCGCCTCATACTCAACGATTTCACCGATCACAAGGTTTCTCGGGAACACCCCTCCAAGACCGGAAGTCACAACCGTCATTCCTTCTTCAATCTCAGCGTCAATATCAATTTTTGTAAACTGCAGATAACCGGTCTCATCACTGATTCCTTCAATAAAACCAAACACGGCTTCCTCGCCGTCAACCATGGCACTGATCCTGTTCGTACGGTCCTGGTCACTCAACAGCTGAACCGTTGATGTGAGCTGGGAAACATTCCGTACTTTTCCGATCAGGCCTTTACTCGTCATCACAGCCATATCCTGTTCGATTCCATGGACAGCACCTTTATTGATGCCTATGTATTCGGTCCACCGGTCAGGAGAACGGCTGATCATCATCGCCGAACGTAAGGAAAAGTCGTAAATTTCAGGATCATCCTGAAGATCAAGAGAGCCTTGAAGCTCCTCATTATGACGACGGAGCTCAGACAGCTCCACCTGCAGCGACGCATAATCATCCAGATGAGACTTTAACACCTTATTTTCTTCGTAGATTGTCCGCATATCATTGATGCTCTCAAAGAAACCCGCTACACCGTGAGCGGGCCTGGAAAACGCAGACTGAACCCAGCCGATACTGTCATTGAGAAGCTGCTCGGGGAGCGAGGCAGAACGCCGCTCGCTCATGGAATACCCGATCAACGCTACCAGCACAATAATGCAGACAAGCAACGCAATTAACCGCTTGTTTGAAAAAAATGGGGCCATTCAGGACACCTACTTACCCTTTCCGATTTGATCGAACGGTGATACCAGCCTTAGAGCGGAATAAGTGAAGATTTTCAAGCGCTCTGCCCGTTCCGATCGCCACACAGTCCAAAGGCTCTTCAGCCACAAGAACCGGCATGTTCGTCTCTTCACTCAGCACACGGTCGAGGTATCTTAGAAGCGCCCCGCCGCCGGTCATCACAATACCGCGGTCCATAATGTCCGCCGCAAGCTCAGGAGGAGACTGCTCAAGCGTATCCTTCACCGCTTGTACAATGCTCGCCACTGTATCTTCCAGTGCCGATGAAATCTCAGCCGCCGTAATGGAAATCGTCTTCGGAAGACCACTTACAAGGTCACGCCCGCGAATCTCCATATCTTCCACATCTTCCGGCTTCCCGGCAGAACCGATCTCAAACTTAATCGCTTCAGCTGTACGCTCACCGATCATCAGATTGTATGTTTTCTTAACGTATTGAACAATATCATCATCCATCTCGTCACCTGCAATACGTATCGACTGACTGGTTACGATACCACCCAGAGAAATAATCGCCACCTCTGTAGTACCACCGCCGATATCAACGATCATGCTTCCCGTCGGCTCCCACACCGGCAGGTCCGCACCGATCGCAGCCGCAAAAGGCTCCTCAATTGTATAAGCTTCGCGGGCACCCGCCTGTTTCGTGGCGTCTTCCACCGCTCTTTTTTCCACAGCCGTAATCCCAGACGGTACACACACCATCACATTGGGCTTACGGGTAAAGATCGAACGATGACGCAGCGCCTGCCTGATGAAATACTTCATCATCGTCGCCGTCGTATCAAAATCCGCAATAACCCCGTCCTTCATCGGGCGAATCGCCACAATATTCCCGGGCGTACGGCCAATCATGTTCTTCGCATCATTACCGACAGCCTCAATCGTTCCCGCATCCGAACGAATTGCCACAACCGAAGGCTCCCGGACAACAACACCCTTCCCCTTCACGTACACAAGCGTATTCGCCGTACCCAAATCAATACCTAAATCCTTTGAAAAACCACCAAACATCTATGTAATCTCCCTTCATCATTAAAGCCCAGCCTTAGGGTAAAAAAAGAAGCACAGCACACCTGACCGGTTAACCCTTCGTGCCAAGCCGCCGCTTCTCTCATCCATAAACCCTGTCATACGCTGAAGCCAGCAATTTCAAAATTAGTGATGGTATTGCTCTCTAAATAAACCCGGACTCTCACCGCCCGGTTTAGTTACAAAAACCCATACGGTTAATTATACTCAAAAAAGGACCTCTTGAGTAGCATTTTCACCGCCACTTTAAAAATTCATCATTTAAGCCTAACTGTAACATGCTGAGTACAGCGTTGCCAATGGATAACAGCCTGCCCGGCGGTGACTTTTGAAGAGCGTTCAGGGTAACCGAGTCTGGATACACGTTTAGATGTGGCGAATTCACGATATGTCTGGAAGATACACGATAAACGTCGCCGGATTAATGATATCTCCCTTCCGGATCCACCAAATAAAGAGCTGACGAATTTTTATGGAGAACTTTTTACGATTTATGGAGAACTTCGGGCACTTTATGCAGACTTTTCCGCCATTTATAAAGAACTTCCCGTCATTTATGCAGACTTCAGGCACTTTTAAAGAGAATTCGTCACTGTTCGACACAAACAACAGACAGAAGACCCCTTCTCCCAGAAAAGAGGCCTCCACCACTCAAACGTATCCTTTTTCTTTTAACGAAACAAACTGCTGATCCCCGATAATCACGTGATCGAGAATTTCAATTCCGAGAACGTTCCCGCACTCCACCAGGCGCTTCGTCACATCGATGTCCTCCCGGCTCGGTGAACTGTCCCCACTCGGGTGGTTATGAAGGCACACAATGGACGCAGCCGAATAGCGGAACGCTTCTTTGAACACCTCTCTCGGATGCACGATCGAGGCATTTAGACTTCCGATAAACACCGTATGCTTGTAGATTACCTGATTTTTGGTGTTCAGATACAGGCAGACAAAGTGTTCCTGAGTAAGGTGCCTCATGTCATCCATCACAAAATTGGCCACATCCTCAGGAGACCGGATCGCATAGCGTTCTTCGGTTGGGAGGTTGTGAATCCGCCGGCCGAGCTCGATGGCTGCTTTCAGCTGAACCGCCTTCGCATTTCCGATTCCATGAATATCAATAAATTCGTTAATCGAAGCGTCTTTAAGAAGCTTCAGCCCGTCAAAGTGTCTGAGGACCCTGCCGGATAACTGAAGAACCGACTCCTCTTTCGTTCCGGAGCTTAAAATAAGGGCAATCAGCTCCTGGTTTGTCAGCGCATTCGGCCCTTCCTGAAGCATCCTTTCCCGGGGGCGCTCACTTTTTGGCACATCCCGGATCATCATCATTTCTGACACACACGTCACCCTTTCGCTCTTGGGAATGACGATGGCACTGCGTCCATGAAGGCTAGTGCGATGATGATTTACGCTTGCCAGTCACCCACAATGTCAAACTCTCTTAACACGCGGATCGTTTTCGCCAGAGGCAGCCCTACGATGGCAAAGTAATCTCCTGATATGCGTTCAACCAGGACAGCGCCAAGGCCCTGAATTCCGTAGCTTCCCGCTTTATCAAAAGGTTCGCCGCTCTTAATGTAGCCGTCGATTTCTTCATCTGAGAGGTCATAAAACTGCACGCTCGCTTTTTCGCAAACGGTACGGGTCTTATCTCCGGAGAGAACTGCCACTCCGGTGAATACTTCGTGGGTGCGCCCTGAAAGCATACGAAGCATGTCCCGGGCTTCCTTTTTGTCTGAAGGCTTTCCAAGAACGCGCCCGTCAATGGACACAACCGTGTCCGAACCAAGAACGACGTTTTCCGGGTTCTTCTTAAACACCGCTTCGGCTTTTTGCATCGCCAAAGAAACGACGAGCTCTTCCGGAGATAAAGTTGGATCTGTCTTTTCTTCTACTTGACTGGAAATAGTGTGGAAGGGGATGCCTGCCTGCTCGAGCAGTTTCTTCCGGCGAGGTGATTGTGAGGCGAGTATCAATCGGGTCATCAAAATTCCTCCTGACAGCGTAACGATCCGACGTCTTAAGAGGCACCTTCAGCATACCACAAAAAACGACAACCCTACGCAAAAGTAAGTATGGTCAGACCTCCATCTTCCAGGGGTCTGACCCTCTGTGATTTGTTCACATACTGATTATTCCCCGAATAGGAGTTCGGAGGCGGCGATGCCTGGTTTGGTCATTTCTTTTGGATCGAGAATCTTATCGAGCTCTTCTCTTGTAAGAATGCCCCGCTCGATGCAGATTTCCCGGACACTCATGTTCGTTGTGATCGCTTCTTTGGCAATACGGGCTGCTGTTTCATAACCCACGTGCGGGTTGATAGCGGTGATAATCCCTACGCTCGTTTCCACCATTTCACGGCAGCGCTCCACGTTCGCAGTGATTCCTTCCACTGCATATTCACGGAACACACTGATGCCGTTTTGCAGAATTGAAAATGACTGAAGAAGGTTGAATACAAGAACCGGCTCCATGACATTCAGTTCAAGCTGTCCTGCTTCCGACGCAAGGCTGATCGTATGGTCGTTACCGATCACCTGGAAGGAGATCTGGTTGATCACTTCACACATTACCGGGTTTACTTTCCCCGGCATGATCGATGAACCGGCCTGGCGCGGCGGCAGATTAATTTCGTTAAAACCCGTGCGCGGACCCGAGCTCATGAGGCGAAGGTCGTTGGCAATCTTGGACATGTTAATCGCAAGGATTTTCATGGCACCAGACAGCTGGGTATACGCGTCCGTGTTCTGCGTGGCATCCACAAGATCCTCGGCACTGTGAAACGGCATATTCATGTCTTCAGCCAGGTACTCCGTCACCTTTGTAATATACTCTGGCATAGCGTTCAGGCCTGTCCCTACCGCCGTTGCACCCATGTTGATTTCATAAAGGTGGTCAACGGAGTTCTGAATCCGTTTTAAGTCCCTGCTCAGCATACGGCGGTAGGAACCGAATTCCTGCCCGAGACGGATCGGCACCGCATCCTGAAGGTGGGTCCGGCCCATTTTGATGACATTATCAAATTCCTGCTCCTTTGATTTGAGTGTTTCAATGAGTTCATTCAGCGCTGTAATCAGCCCTTGGCTTAAGTTCAGACAGGCAATGTGAATCGCTGTCGGGAATGTATCGTTTGTGGACTGAGCCATATTTACGTGGGTATTCGGACTCACCTTTATGTATTCGCCTTTTTTACCGCCGAGCAGCTCGATGGCACGGTTGGCGATCACTTCGTTGGCATTCATGTTAAATGATGTGCCGGCGCCTCCCTGAATACTGTCTACGATAAAGTGATCGTTCAGCTTTCCGTCGATCACTTCCTGTGCGGCGTTCATAATTGCTCCGGCAATATCTTTGTTTAAAACGCCCACGTGACTGTTTGCCCGTGCAGCTGCTTTTTTTACAAACCCAAAGGCACGGATTAATTCCACGTGTGGCGGGTAGCCTGTAATCGGGAAGTTCTCCTTTGCCCGGACCGTCTGGATGCCGTAATATGCGTCAGCGGGAATTTCCTTTTCTCCCATCAAATCGCGTTCAACTCTTGTATGTTCTGTCATGTCGGTTTCATCTCCCTGGTTCTTTCAGTGCTTCTTTGTTTCTCTTTACTTAGTTGTAAAGCCTCATCCCGCAGCCTTGCCATCTGGTGGCTGGTGTACAGGTCTGCGCTACCATAGCTAATTGTATATAAAAATCTTCCTTAATGTAAGTGCTATCTTTTAGTATGAACGGAAAGATTAGGAGGTATCAGTGAACCTGTGCGGATTTATCGATCTATATTTTGAGTTTATCAACCACTGTTGAAGATTTATCGACCCTTTATCTTATTTTATCAACCTCTGATTACAATATTTCGCCATTCGACAAATTCTCCCGCAAATAAATCAACCGGCCCCATTCGCGGGACCGGTTGATCTTTTATTCAAGCTCTTTCACAAGTTTTTCATACAATATGGTGCTTTCAAGAAGGCGCTGCTGGAGGTCCCAGCCGGTAGCGTCTTCATCCTGGAGCTTTTCCACAGCTTCTCCGGTTTTGGCGGTCCAGCTTGTGGCGGCTGCGATGACAGCGTCTGATTCATCCAGGGCTTCGAGCTGCACCTTCCATTCGTTCCAGGCACCTGCCAGGCTGTTCGCTTTTCCGGCTGAAACATCTGCTTCACTGAGTGTTACTCCGACCCCAAGCTGCACAAGCTCGTCCACGAGCTGGGTGCCGGCGTACAAATACTCTGCTGTTTCTTCTGAGACGCCTGCGTCACTGGAAATGAGGTAGGCTTTCGTGTATGTTTCCCTGCCGACGCTTTGATACACCTGGGCTAACTCGTCACTGTTTGCCTTCGACGGCGCAATGCCCATAAACAGATACATAGGCTCTGTGTGATCTGTCAAAATGGCAGGGTAACCTTCCGACCTCATGGTTTGAACAGTTTCCTGTCCTTTTTCCGAAGTCGTAAATGCCCCGCCCTGCACGACGTGAACGGTCAGGTTCGGGATGCCGCCGGTGAATGTGTCGTCGGTGATTGAGCCGACCGGTTGTAAGGCAGTTGGTTCCTGGACCGCACCGGCGGTTTCGATTTCCGGAGCGGCTGAGCTTGCCTGATCCATTTCGCTTGTTGAAAAAAGCGTGAGGAGCATGAGCCCGAAGCCTGTCCCGACAATGATCGCGCTCATGACGATGGCGAGCATCCTCCCAGGGAGACGCAGGTTCGGCCATGAAAAGGTGCGTCTTGTGGGACGCTTTTTCTTTCGTTTGTTTGGTGGAAGCTTTGGTGCTCTGTCCCGGTTTCCGTCGTCCCAGAAGGGCAGGCTCAGAGCTGTTTTTTCTTTGCGGCGTTCTTCAAAATCTACTATATTGGTTTCTGGTTCCGCTTTTTCAGGGGGCTCGTGTTCGGCGAGCACCCAGTGAAAAGCGTCATCGTCTCGGTTATTGTCCTCGGTTGCTGCAGTCTCGGACTGGACGTCTTCATCATCGTCGCGGAAAATAATCGTCTTTTCGCCATTCATCCGAATCGTTATGACATTTTTTTTATCCAACGCGCCCAAACCCCTTTCACGGTGATCGTTATACTTTACTCTATTAACTAGCACCGATTGGTAGAACCCTTAAATTCGTCTGCGGCGTTAAAAGGATTGGATTTTTAGTTAGTCAAGAAATGGCTGGTCCCGGTCTTCGTATGATGGATAGTCGGCTTTCGGTGCTTCGTGCTCCAGGTCAGACAGGGGCGGGTAATAGTATGATGACACAACAACGTGAAAATCGAGATGATCTTCTCCGTCGATGATCATCCGTTCATCGTCCGTGTCTTCCTTTGTGAAGTAAACCGATTCAATTTTGGCAATCCGTGTAAGATTGTCGAGCTCGTCGAGAAAGCGGACGAGGTGGGCATACGTATCTACACGAACGTCCATGGCTGCGGTCTGCTTGTACATTCCTTCGATTTCATCGCCTCGCCACTCGTCTCCCACAAGGTCACGTTCATCTTCTTCGGTAACAGATTCTTCCTCTTCCGTTTCTTCTTCCTCTTCGTCACGGGTCACTTCCACGTCTTCTGCAACTGCCGGTGGACTGCTCATTTCAAGCATTTCATAAACGGTTTCGTCTTTTTCCATTGTCATGTTCATCATGCGCACACCGGACACTTCTTCGGCCATGTTGATGTCCATAATAAACTGGTCGGTCAACGGTACGACCGGAAGCCGGCGCTGAAGTTCCGTGGAGGTAACCGTGCGGCCTGCCTGTTCCTGAATCATGGCTGATTTTTCTGCTTCGAGCTGTTTAATCATTTGTTCTTCCTGATACACATTCGTGACAGTCGTGTCCCTGGCCTCAAGTTTCGGACTCAGAAAGGACGTAAAGGCCAGTGCGCAAAAGGCGATTACCGCAACTCCTGCCACAAGGCTGTAAATAAGGAGACGATTTGTGCTCATCATTGATCACCGCCTCCTGTTTCATCTGTTTCAAATTCAAGGTCAAGGTCGATTTCTCCGTTGTCTATCTCTTCGTCGTCCACAGTCTGATTCCCTTCATCATTTGTGTCGATTTCGAGATCCAGCTCAAGATCCATATCGATATTCACGTCGGTGTCATCCTCTTCTCTTCCAGGAGGGCCGGGTTCATCTCCCGTCGGTTCATCAGATTCAGCGTCCTCACCGTGGGCACGAACAGCGTCAGGGTTGATGGTGATCATCATGGCCGCCGTGTAGTGGGGAAGATAAACCTCGGACTGGGCCGGCTGGGTAAAGAATGTTGTTTCTTCTTCCTCTTCCTCGTCCTCTCCGGTCATGTCTTCTCCGTCGATCCGGTGAAGGGTCACCTGTGAAATGAGGGCTGACTCTTCAAGTGACTGATGGTAATAGGCTAAATCACGCATCTCATAAAACGCGGCTTCGATATACACATCAAAAGGAAAGCCGTAGTCATATTCCACAAGGTACCCTTCAGGGGGCATCCGGGTGACCACTTCGTGAAGGACGGCAGACGCCGGTGTCGTTTTTCCTTCAAGTTTTTCAATCCAAAGACTGAGCTGTGCCTGATCCGCATTGGACAGGTTATGTATTTCCTGTTCGATTTCCGCTGAAGCAATTTTGTTTTCTGTCAGAATCGTCTCTGCTTCGGCAATGTCTTGCTCCACATTCGACCCGAGTATGGCAAACACGGCCGCGGCCAGGAAGCATGCGAGAAAAAATCCTCCGATTACATAAAGAAGAGAGCGGTCTTTTTGTTCTTTTTTAGGCAGTAAATTAATTTCAACTGGCATGACAGCAACTACACCTCTTTTTTCAACAACAGCCCTACCGTTTCATGATAACGTTCAGGAATATTTGTATCGGAATTTGAGACTCTGAGATTGGTCCGGTCATAGCGGTGGACGGGGATGTCAAACTGAAGACTCATGTCTTCTTCAAAGCGGGAAAGGTACGGGTGATCCCCGCCGATACACACTTTTGTGAGACTTTTTTCTCCTTTATGGTAGGAGGATTCGTAATAGTTTCTGAGTTTTCGGATATCGGTAAGCACATCCTGCCACGAAAAAATGATTTCTTCTTCGCTTCCGGTCCATTCGTAAATCAGTTCGTCTTCAATCGTTTCCACGCGCCACTGCTGGCTGTCAAGCTCCCACTCCATATGGCGGGTCACGACCGGCGTGTCTTTATTGAATACCGTCACAAGGACGTGGCTCGGAAAAGCGTGAACTGTAAGAAGATGCTCTTCTGGCCCGCCGTAGCGCGCTCCTTCGTAAAACCGGTAAAAAGCTAATGGCGCTACATCTGCGGCCAGGGGCTTCACCTTGCATGCTTCAAAAAGTTTCGTATACTCGGCGACCGTATCTTCCGGAGCTGCCACTAAAAGGAGATGCCGTTTTTTTTCATCCGCGTCACGCTCTGCCCAGTCAAAGGCAGGTTCTTCAAATGGGAGATGAAGCTTTTCGCCGAGCTCCATATACAGGTGACCGGTCGTTTCTTCGTCTTTCACTGTACTGTCCACACTGTGCTCTCGGATGACGAACAGGGAGTCCGGGACGGTAAAAACGACTTTCTGCTTCTTCAGGTTCCAGGTGTCCACGCATTCCTGAAAGATCGTAACCAGGGTGTCCCATTCCTTGATCCGGCCGTTTTCCACAACGCCTTTGGGAAGGTAGCGTTCCCCGAAGTCGGACACGCTTTCAAGTGATTCATTCTTGCCGCGGACGTAGCGGATGACGTGATCTTTAATCGTCACGGCAGTCCACGTCTGTTTTTTTATTTTCAGCATAGTAAACCCTCACTTCTGCTCATTAAAAGATCTTCATATACCAGTTCCAGATTTGTATTCCGTAAAAATAAACGATGATCGAACCAAGGGCGATCGATGGTCCGAAGGGGATCGATGATTTCCGGTTCATCCCTTTGAACAGGACCCCGAAAATGCCGATGACGGCACCGATCAGAGAAGCAAAAAAGATACTCATTAATACACCTGGAAAACCGAGCACGACGCCGATGACGGCATACAGCTTCACATCTCCCCCCCCCATTCCTCCTCTGGATAAAACGGCAAGGGCAAAGAGAATCCCAAACCCCGTAAGCATCCCTACGATCGGGATCCACCATGGATACAGGTCTGCCACGGTGAGTCTGAGGAGCAAGAGAGGGATAAAGAAAAACATGAGCACCTTGTTGAGGATCAGGTAGCTCGTTAAATCACTCACTGTGATGATGACCAGCATGGAAACAAACAGAAGACTTACAATCAGCTCAAAGCTGAATCCCCAGTGGAGATAGCTTAACAGAAACAGTCCGCCGGTGGCTGTTTCCATCAGGGGATAAAGAGGTGATACTCTCTTGCTGCAGTCTTTGCACTTTCCCCGGAGAAAGATGTAGGACACAACGGGAATCAGCTCCCAGGCAGACAGGGTGTGCCCGCATTCCGGGCAGCGTGACCGTGGCTTGATGATGGATTCCTTGTTCGGCATCCTCATTCCTACTACGTTAAAAAAAGAGCCGAAAATCAATCCGAATAAAAACACATAAACACTAATGAGGATCTCCAATCGTCACCACCAGCACTTTCTATTAGTCGAAAAAAATGGAATCTACTACTATTATAGGGGTTTTTAGGAGAGGAAGGAACAGGTAAATATAATAATAAAAAATAATCAGAAAAAGCCTGATAGATGAACAATATAAGTTCTACTATCAGGCATTTAAATTATTACCCTTCTAAACTCTCTAATTTCAATTTGCTGGTTGAGTAATAATTCCTCTTCCTTTTTCGCGTATTTCTTCAATGTTTTCATTAACAATGACAGTTCCAAGAGTAATTGTATAGGTAATATTGCCATCGGATTCACCAATTACAACCTTAGCTTGACTATAAGACCCACCGTCGGGGTTTTTAGGTACTGACTCTATATATCCCTCACTACTTAGTTTCTCCGCAGTAATCTCACCTGTCCCGGGATTACTAGTGACATATAATCTTGCAGCATTTGCTAAAGTTTCTGCATTCGCAATATGCGCATCCTTCTTCGAGTTATCAATAATCCCGCCAATCGCCGGAATTGCAATCGCTGCGATGATCCCCAAAATAACGATTACTGCAAGCAGCTCTACCAACGTTAATCCTTTTTCGTTCCTCATCATTTTACGCAATTTCAGTTTGTACTTGTTCACTTTAGTGAACCTCCTTCTGCATTTTAATTTCGCTGTTTTCAAATTATCGGATTGCGCTTAGAGGATTTTGCAGCCGGAATGCCCGAAACTCCTGCGGAAGGCTCACCGGCATCCCCGCGGAAAGCGAAGGGCATGGAGGCTGCAAATAAAATCCTCAATGGCTTTACCAGCGACTGCAACAACCAAATCGAAAACAACATTCTTACTGAAATAAAAAAACCGGCATATTCACAAATAAGAGGAGTGCTTGTACATAAGAAGTCCTCTCTTCGCTGCATCTGCCGGTTGCACTACTCGCTCCACACCGCCCAAGTGCCCATATACAGACGGTGTTTCATAGCTTTCATTCGTTTATTCGTTCACTATAGTAGTAGTATAGTTTATATTTCCTATTATTAAAAGCCTAAAATCTCAATAAAATAAAAATATTTACTAGTTTTCTATGAATTTTTACCCAATGGTGTCAAAGATCTCAAACATCGGTATGGCAATCGCCGCAACAATGACTCCGACCACGACAGCAAGGCCCACAATTAACAAAGGTTCGATGGCGGTTTTCAGTCTTTCAGTTGCCTGATCTACTTCGGCTTCGTAAAAGTCAGCGACCTTTCCGAGCATGGAATCGAGGCTTCCTGTTTTTTCCCCTACGACTACCATCTGCGTCACGAGGGGCGGAAAAATCCAGTGCCGCTCCATCGGGTCGGCCATGGATTCTCCTTTTTCAAGAGAATTACGTGAATCCCGGATCACTCTGGCCAGCACTTCATTTCCTACAACCCGCTCTACGATAGACGTGGCATGAAGAACAGGCACAGAGCTTGAAAACAGGGAACTCAGGGTCCTGGACATCCGGGCGATGGCTGCCTTTTGAAGAAGAGAGCCAAAAATCGGCAGCTTCAACAGGCCGTAGTCCAGGTAATATTTATAGCGCTTGTCCCGCGCCATTAGCGCAACCCCCACTCCGGAGAGCACCACCACTAACAACAGAAGCCATGCATAGCTTTGGAGCACATCCCCGATTGTTAACACAAATGCTGTAATCCACGGAAGGTCAGAGCCGAAGCTTGCGAACATATCTGCAAAGGTCGGCACCACAAAAGCCAAAAGGAAAATGACTACACCGACGGCGACCACTCCAACCACAGCTGGATACGAGACAGCCGAGATGACCTTTTGTTTCGTGGCGTGCTGCTTTTCATAGTACACAGCGAGACGGTCGAGAATCTCTTCAATGTTCCCTCCCGCTTCCCCGGCCTTGAGCATGTTCGTAAAAAGAGGCGGAAAGACATGACGCTGTTTTTCAGCCGCATCAGAGAAGGTCGAACCTGTACGGATATCTTCACTCACGGAAACAAGCCCTTCTTTTAAGAGCTTGTTTGAGGTTTGTTTAGCCAAAAGCTCGATGCTGTCCACGAGGGAAAGACCGGCATGAAGGAGCGTTGAAAACTGGCGTAAAAAGATGACGAGATCATTTGTGGTCACTTTTTGAAACAGTGTCACATCTTTATAGAGCCAACTGTCCAGATGCTTAATTTCCATGACATTGACGCCTTTTTGCTTCAGCTTCACTCTCGCATCTTTTTCTGAATCACTTTTTAATTTGCCATTAACAAGAACGCCGTTCCGGTTTCTGCCTCGGTAACGATACATTGCCATAGTCATCTACCCACTTATGTAATAGGATGCCGCATCCCGGTCGATTTGCCGTTCGCGAAGGAGTTCATTCACGCTCATTTCAAGGGTCTGCATCCCTTGGGCCCGGTTCGTCTGAAGGACGGTCGGGATTTGAAAAATCTTTTCGGTCCTGATCAGGTTTTTCACTGCACTGTTGTTGAGTAAAATCTCAGTCGCCGCCACCCGTCCCCTGCCGTTTGAGGTTTTCAGCAGCCGCTGGGAAACGACGGCTGTGAGCACGGATGCGAGCTGAATCCGGATCTGCCCCTGTTGTTCGGGAGGAAATACATCAATAATCCGTTCAATCGTGTTTGCCGCATCGGTTGTATGGAGGGTTCCTAAAACGAGGTGTCCTGTTTCCGCTGCCGTTACAGCGGTGGCAATCGTTTCAAGGTCACGCATTTCCCCTACTAAAATGACATCCGGATCCTGGCGGAGGGAGGCTCTTAAGCCGTTGGCGAAGTTCTTCGTATCAAACCCCACTTCCCGCTGATCAATGATGGAATTGCCGTGCTTATGTAAGTATTCGATTGGATCTTCCAGTGTGATGATATGACGTTTCATCGTCCGGTTCATATGATTGACCATGGCAGCAAGGGTCGTCGATTTTCCCGATCCCGTCGGACCGGTCACAAGGACAAGTCCCTGGGGTTTTGCTGCAATGTCTTTTAATACGCCTGGCATGTTGAGGTCATCAAGTGTCGGAATGGAAGTCGGAACAATCCGCACAGCGAGGCTGATGCATGACCGTTGGAAGTATACGTTAATACGGAACCTCGAAATCCCTGGTATGCCGTATGAAAAATCGATCTCTCCCTTTGATTCAAAAAGCTCCCACATCTCCTCCGGCATAATGGCCCGGGCCATTTCTCCGGTTATATCCGGTGTGAGAACGTCGTATTCGTGCTGGACGAGTTCTCCGTTGATCCTGAAAACCGGCCTGACGCCGACAGTGAGGTGGACGTCCGAGGCGCCCAGTTCGTATGCTGATACGAGTAGATTTTCCAAACGCTCTTTCACTGCACACTGCCCCCTTTACTAATCATCCAAAGCCACACGGAGAACTTCTTCAAGCGTGGTTTCTCCTTTTTTCGCCTTAAGAAGCCCGTCTTCAATTAAAAAGATCATGTCATTTTTCAGAACGTGTTCCTTAATGGTGGTCATCGGCTTGTTGTTAAGGACGAGTTTGCGAAGCTCATCGTCGATCACAAGGACTTCATGAATCGCCATTCTCCCTTTGTAGCCGGTATCGTTACAGAGCTTACATCCTCTGCCGCGGTAAAGGTTATCCACGTCAATGCCCCGTTTTACAAACCATTTCAGCTCCTGTTCAGTAGGCTCGTACGTTTCTGAGCATTCCGGACATACCCGTCTGACAAGTCGCTGTGCAACCACACCTGTCAAAGACGACATCACAAGAAAGGGCTCCACGCCCATATCAATCAGCCTTGGAATCGTAGATAAGGCACTGTTTGTATGAAGGGTGCTCATGACGAGGTGACCGGTCAGTGAGGCCCGGACGGCAATCTCGGCCGTTTCCCGGTCCCGGATTTCCCCGACCATGACAATGTTCGGGTCCTGGCGGAGCATCGAGCGGAGACCAGCCGCAAACGTCAGGCCTACCTTTGCATTCACCTGCACCTGGTTGATCCCTTCCATCTGATACTCTACCGGGTCTTCTATGGTCATAATGTTGACCTCATCGTCATTCAAGGCATTGAGCCCTGCATAAAGGGTAGACGTTTTCCCCGAACCCGTGGGGCCAGTAATGAGGACCATTCCCGACGGACGGCTCAACAAGTTTTCAAAGTGCTCTTTGTTCACTATATTGAACCCAAGGTCGCCGATACGCGTCACGGCCTGGCTCATATCGAGAATACGCACAACGATTTTTTCCCCGTAAACCGTAGGGAGTGTGGAGATTCTTAAGTCCACCTGACGCTTGTCCATACTCACTTTGACCCGGCCGTCCTGGGGAAGGCGGGTTTCTGTTATATTCAGGTTAGCCATGATTTTCACTCGGGCCACAAGGGCATTCTGAAAATGCTTCGGCAGTGCCTGTTCGGTACGCAAAATACCGTCAATCCGGTAACGGACAAGAATTTTCGTTTCATGGGGGTCGACGTGAACGTCACTGGCTTCTTTTTGGAGAGCCGCTGCGAAGAGTTGATTCACAAGTCGGATGACCGGTGCATCTTCCTCTTCGTCAATGGACTGGCTTTCCCGTTGGGCAGGTTCTTCTTCCGTTTCCTCCACCGCAAACTCTTTCATAGAAGGTTCGAGCTCATAGTACTTGTAAATACTCTGCTGAATATCTTTTTTTGATGCGATGGACGGCTCAATGGAAAAACCCGTATGCATCCTTAAGTCATCAATAGCCACGTAATCCATCGGATCAGCCATGGCCACCCTGAGCTTATCCCCTTCTTTTTGAAAGGGAAGCACAAGGTGGCGCTTGGCCATGTCTTTTGGCACAAGGTTCGTGAGCTGGCTGTCCACGGGGTGGCGGCTCAGGGTCACGTGGGGAATTCCGAGCTGGAATTCCAGCACTTCAATGAGCTGTGTTTCTGTTACGAGCCCATGCTCGAGCAGGGCATCCCCCAGCTTCTGGGACCGTCTCTTTGCTGAAACCGTCTTTTCAACCTGCTCTTTTGTTACGACTCCTGCTTCGACTAAAATGTCTCCTAAACGGCGGTGTTTCGTCCTCATCGTTTCCTCCCTCGCGACCTAGTAGCCTTTAATATCGATGTCTTCTTCTTCGTACTCACCGGACTCCTGTCCCGGCGGGAGGCTGCTGTCTGAGTCCTGTCCCGGTTGGGAAGGGGGGAATCCATTTCCTGGTCCGGAGCCGCCTTGTCCCGGCTGCGTACCGGTTCCGTTCCCGCTGCCATTGCCCGGTTCAAAAGGATTTGTTCCTGATCCTCCCGGTGTCTGATTGTTGTTTTCAGAAGGAGGCCACTGACTGTTGTTACCCGGATCTGCAGGGTCGGACCCATTCTGTCCGTTTCCATTCCACTGGTTGTTATTATCCTGGTCCTGTTCACCGTTGCCCCACGGATCCCCGTTATCGTCACTGCCCCATGGATCGTTATCATCTCCATTACCGAAGGGATCGTCGTCCTGACCGTTGTTCCCCCAAGGATCTCCATTATCACCGTTGTCTCCATCCGGATCAGCTGGATCGAAGATGAAGTCCTCATCTTCTTCCTCTTCCGTTATCCGCTCTTCAATGCTCCATTCCTCAAGACGGTTTTGGGCCGTATAGTAATCTTCAGAGACGGTTTCTCTTTCGGGTTCTTCTTCATCCCAGCGGGCAATCGTACGTACCGTTCTTGCCTGATATCCCGGTGCCCCGTTATCAATCACAGCCCGGTCACCTTCCGTTCTCTGACTGGAAAAACGGACGCGTGTTTTAGGTTCAATTTCAGCTGTCTGCTCCACTTCTACACGAATGTCGTAAGGGAGAGGCAGACCATGCAGCTCTGCTGTGAGCTGGTTGTTTTCCATTCTTAAATGCAGGTCATAGCCGCTGGCGTTCGGATTAAAAAAAACAAGATTTCGCTCAAATGGAACGACATTGGCATCAAACCCGAGAGGAACGCCATCAAGAAGCTCATGACGCTGAGAACGCTCAAGTACTTCGAAGTTACTCCACAGAAGCGCTTCATAAACGGCTGATGCAAGGACAACCAGGTCTTCACTTTTTACCGGATCAAGCCCCCGTTCCTCCATCGTACCGAGAAGTGAAAACGTCCCTTCTGCCGGAATCGTCACGTGATCCATAGCACTGACCCACGCCATCAGCTGTTCACTATGGGTAACACTTCGGTTCGCAGTCTGAATAAGCCCTTCCATTGGTTTTACTTCTTCGTATAAATAATCATGGACATGCTTTACTGTATCCTCTGCCGGCAAAAAGGCAACTTCAGCTTCAAGGTCAAGGGCAAGAGCTTCTGTATTTGTCTTATGTGCAGGATCTTCTGCAAAAACAAAAAGGGATAACTGCTTCTTCAACTCTGACTCATCCGCTCTCACAATGATCCCGTTTTCATACCCTTCCCCTGCAAACACCTGCTCAACGGTGGTGTCCACGTCAAAAGTAAACATGTCGTTTGGAAGGGTAATCGTCTCGTCATACCAAGTGAGAGTGACAGAAGCCTCCTCCTGCCATGCATTAATTTCCCCCTCCAGGGCAGCCGCCGCTTCCTCTTCACTCATTTCACTGACGTCTACACTTGCGAGCTGGGTTTCCCTATCCAGCCTGTCTTTTTCCCACCACGTGCTGTAAACCAGCGTACCTGTATAAGAAAAAAGGGAAAGAAACGCGACACTTCCGACCAAAACGAGCAATGTTGCGGCAAACCATTCATGAAACTTCATGACGTTTCCTCCTGAGAATGTATTTTTACTGATCACGATCAAGTGATTCAAAAAGACGCTGCCTTCTCTTATGAAGAGACTGTTCGCTTTGTTTTTCATTGTCCGGGACCGGTTTTCCCTCCCGGTTTCCCTGTCCAAGAGGTCGTTTATGTACAACTGCTGATTTCTGTGTCGTTTCTTTCTTCTCTTCAACAGACACCGTTTCATCTTTTTTTATAATCGGTGACTCCTTTACCGGCGCTGCCTTAGCAGGCTCTTTGAGGGACTTTTCCCCTTCCTCTTTGTCCCCAACCGGATAATCGTCATCTTCTGAACCATAACCTGTTTTTTTCATTCGGGAACTTACAATCAAAGAGATTAGCAAAAGGACCGTAAACAGTACAACCACAGCTACCCACCAGGGATAAAGACTGATCAGGCTGAACGCCCCTGCAGTAAGGAGGCCTGCCCCCACCACGAGAAGAGCCGTGACTTTACGGCTGAAAACGGATGGCAAAAACATCATTATGGGAATCAGTAACAATGTGCCGGCTGCAACAAACAAGTACTCTACCATAACGTCACCTACTTTGCCTCTTAAAAATTCTGAAAGTTTTTTCTGATATTTTCATTTTATACCAGACTTTCCAACAATGAAAGGATACGGGGTGCGGTTTTCCGCATAATTTTTCCATTGTTCCCTTAACAGATAGGTATTTCGACACCTGTCGCAAAAAAAAGAGGACGACCCGGACGTTTTCGTCCCTCTGGGTCCTCCTCTTATGAAAACTGCGCCACCCGGTTGCGCCCCTGTTGTTTCGCTCCTGTATACATAGCCCGGTCCGCATTCCTGAGAACGGCCATTGCAGTCTCGTCCGGCTCAGACTTTCCTGCCACGCCAATACTGGCCGTAATGTTAATGAGCGATTCGTTCCCTTCACTAAGATCATTCTCCACAACAAACGGTTGGTTCTCCAACGCCTGGCGAAGGGTCTCTGCAAGACTGCGGGCAAAAGAAAGGTTTGTATCTTCAATTAAGACGACGAACTCCTCTCCCCCGTATCTTGCTACTGTACCTGCGCTGCCGACCGTGTTGGTAAGAACATCAGCAACCTGACAGAGCACTTCATTGCCGCTATGGTGTCCATATGTATCATTGACTCTTTTAAAATGATCGAGATCGAGAAGAATAATGGCAAATTGCTGATCTTCCGAAGTACCTTTATCGAATTTTTCCAGAAGGAGGTTCTCAAAATACCGGAAATTATAAAGGTTTGTAAGGGCACAGCGTTCGCTTTCTTTCTTCTTCATTTCATAGTTCCTTGCATTTTGAACAGCTACTGCCAGATAGTTTGCCATAAACTCAAGAATCATGACGTGGCGTTTTTCAAACACTCTTTTTCTCCCTGATGTAAGAGTAATAACAGCCACGCATTCCTGGTTACGCATGACAGGAACACTGATCACAGACTCTGTGTCACTCAAAATATCCTGTGTTTCTACTTCCTGCCACTGTTTATACGATTGAAAATGCAGGGTCTCACTCGTCTGACTTACTTTCAGACTGAGCTTATCCACCTGTCTGCCTTCAACAGATTCAGTCGAATTCCTGAATCTCAACCCGTCTTTTGGGTTGTAGTCATATACATGAACCGCATCCACAGGAAAAATCGTTTGCACATGGTCCATAAACAGATCGATGATTTTATCCACACTGAGGTTTTCATTCACTTGATAACCATACGAACTTACTTTTTTCAAAAGGCCATTCGTTGTTTCTGAATTATGGAACTGACGCAGGATCAGGCTTACACTCACAAAAGGAATACCCATGATTAAAATTGCCATAAATCCAATCTGGTTGTAGAGCATAGCAACGGTTAGACCCACGGGCACAATCATCACCGCTGAAAAGGCTTCCCACTTAAGCCCCTCATCCCAAAAGCTGACGTCCCGCTTCGTAAGGTACTTGATGGCCACATAAATAAACAAATGGTTTGTAATAAAAAACGTCAGTGCATATCCTGCAGCAGGAATAACCACGTCTGCGGTCATCCGCTCCATGCTCCCTGTGGTTCCGCCGAGAAGATAGAAGACTCCGGCTGAAACCATGGATACACCGAGAAAAATAACAGAGTTAAACGGAATACGGTAAATCTCTTTTTTCGAGAGTCTCAGCATGAGAAGAGCTGTAAACAGAGCAAGCTGTGTAACAGCCATCTCTGCAATAAGGCCGAACTGCAGGAATACAGCCAGTGCAATTCCGTGAAGAGGAATGAGCGACGTGCTTTTTATCCTTATCGGAAACAATGAAACGAGGATAATAAGAACTGCAAAAGAAAGAAGGCCGGTAACGTTCTCACCGGGAAACGCCCGAAAATGATCAACGATAAAAAAAACAAAGACGGGAAACACAATAAACCAAATTGCCCAGACAGCTTGCTTCCGCTCTCTTTCCAAGGCGATCCCTCTCTTTCCAATGCCAGTGTAAGTTTTCCACCTTCCGGGTAAAAAGATGGATGAATTTTCCACGATCAGTATGTTGTTCTCATCTTATCACAAGTCGTTCACTATTGTTAATACTAATGTCTCAATTTTTGGAACATTTTTATAAAGGTACACCTGATTGGTGGGTATATACTACCATTATCATGTCAGATATTGACGGACCTGGCCGATGAATTTCTGGGACCCTGTAATAATAAGTGGCTGGTTGTTTTTCTCCAGCCATGACCGGACATCGTCTACCGCTGTAATTTCATTCAACTGAAGCTGATCGATTGAAGCTGCGCGTTCATCATCAAATGAGGTCACCAACACCTCTGAAAAACTCTCCCTAAGCATCTGAAGCATCTGTTTGTAGTCTTTATCTTTCATCACACCGAATAAAACGTTAAAATCAGTGTCCTGGTAGCGTGCTTTTATTGTTTTCGCAAGAGCTTCAATGGCCTGGGGATTGTGGGCTGTATCCAACAGAACCACCGGGTTTTTACTTACCTTCTCCAGGCGTCCCGGCATCACCGCCTGCTTTATCCCATTACGAATGGCCTCATCATCGACCATCATGGCATAGTATTGTTTCATGTAATCAATGGCCATAATCCCAAGTGCTGCGTTAGTCACCTGGTGATCGCCTGGCATTAGCGTTGAGAGGTTTTTCAGATCCTTGTAAGAAGAGCTGTATTGAAAGGTGGTTTCATCTTTTTTCCGCTCTTCAATTGTGATTTTGGCGGCCTTCCCTGCCTCGTAAACTTTCGTATGCTTAAGGCGGGCTTCTTCTTTTATTACGTCCAGCGCTTCTCCCTGTACTGCAGTAAATACAGGCACCCCCGACTTTATAACCCCGGCTTTTTCCCGGGAAATAACCCGAATCGTGTCACCAAGCCATGCTTCGTGATCCATGCCTACGGTTGTAATAATAGAAACGAGAGGCACAATCACATTTGTGGCATCTCGTCGTCCCCCCATGCCTGTTTCAATAATGGCAATGTCAACCGGCTTCATTGTGGAAAAATAATAGAGAGCGGCTGCGGTCATCCGTTCAAATTCCGTCACCACAGACCCGAGATCGGTTTCTGTTTCTTTTATAGCGGGAGCGATTTCACTGAGACATTTTTCAAGTTCCGATTCACGGATGTGTTCCCCGTTAATGGCGATCTGCTCTGCCGGTGTATCCCAGTACGGTGATGTGTATGTCCCTGTAATGAAGCCCGCTTCCTTAAGCATTTCCCTGAGATATGCGGTTGTTGACCCTTTCCCGTTTGTTCCGGCAACGTGGATCGTTTTGACTCTTCGCTCCGGGTGGCGGAGTTTTTCCATTAAAAGCTCGACTCGTTCAAGACCAAGATTAATTTTAGACATATGATGTGATCAATCCTTTCTTTCCTGCGAAAAAATCGTAGTTTTGTTAAACTAAAATAATAACCTAAGTCCATTTTGAAGAAACGATATCCAAATTGCAACGAACGAAGGAGAAAAGAGATGCGCTACGGATGGCTTGTTTATAACAGCAGTTTACTTACACCTAAATTTCTCGATTACGGGAAGTGGATGCAGCGGGCAGCGGAGGCGGCCGGGATCACACTGGACCTGGTTTTAAACAGTGAGGTTCTTGTCATGATTGACCGAAACGGCGAGCGGAAATTACGATTCCCCGGTCACCTTCATCGTCCTGATTTTGTTCATTACGCCGATAAGGACCTCCACCTTGCCAGGCACCTTGAAGCGACAGGTATTCCGCTTTTTAACAGAAGCCGTGCAATCGAGATCTGTGACAATAAAGCGCTCATGCACACTGCTCTTGCAGGCAGTGCCGTTCCTGTACCAAGAACGATCATTGCCCCGAAAGTGTTCGACGGCTGTGTACAGGGAAACGACACGTTTATTGAACAAATCGTGGGAGAGCTCGGTCTGCCGGTAATTGTGAAAGAAGCGTACGGATCGTTTGGAGAGCAGGTATATAAAGCAGATACAGAGGAGCGGTTACGTAAATTAATTACTGAAATCGGTAGTAAAGAAGCGGTCTTTCAGGAGATGGTCCGGTCAAGTGAGGGAAAAGATGTCCGGCTTAATGTTGTGGGCAGCCAGGTTGTTGCGGCGATGAAGCGCACGTCGGAGGTCGATTTCCGGGCAAACGTCACAGCCGGGGGAACGACGGAGCCTTATGATCCTTCCCCCGAGGAAGAAGCGCTGGCTGTCCTTGCTGCCAAAGTAGCAGGAGCGGATTTTGCCGGGGTTGATTTACTGTTCGGCGAGGACGGCCCGGTGCTTTGCGAGATTAATTCCAATCCTCATATTAGAAGTATTTATGAGTGTACCGAAGTGGATGTGGCGCCTCGGATGATTGAGTATATTGCGGAGAAGGTTTACAGATAGAAATGGAGCTGCCTGGGATCAGGCGGTTCTTTTTTTGTGAGGGGGAGTTTTGTTGAGAGGAGAATTATTGCAGTTTAAGGAAGAATTAATTCGCTTTTGGGCAGAATTATTGCGGTTTAAAGAAGAATTAATCCGCTTACGGGAAGAATCATTCCATCTTAGGGTAGAATCAGCCCCCACACACACTAAATAAGGCCCCCTCTCAAAAAGAGAGGGTGGCCCGCTGGTTAATTCTTCAGCTCTGCGATTCGCGCGTCGACTTTATCGCGCTGCTCGAGATAATCTTTTTCTTTTTCACGCTCGGCTTCAACAACGGCATCCGGTGCTTTCGCTACGAATCCTTCGTTGCCAAGCTTCTTCTGAACACGCATTACCTCCTGGTCGAGGCGTTTTCGCTCTCCCTCAAGACGCTCGACTTCTGCTTCGAGATCCAGAAGTCCTGCAAGCGGCAGGTAAAGCTCAACGCCGCTCAGTACGCTGCTCATGGATTTTTCAGGGGCTGCGAGGTCCACAGCCATTTTAAGGTCGCTCGGACGGCAGAAGCGCTCGATGTAGGACTGTCCGCGCTCAAGCTGGCCTAAAATCTCACTGTTACCCGCATTGATCTGAAGCTCAACTTCTTTACTCATCGGTACGTTCAGCTCAGCACGGGTGTTTCGAACGGAACGGATGATGCCTTGCAGAAGCTCCATATCTTTAACCGCCTGATCGTTCATCAGGACTTCATCTTTCACCGGCCATTTCGCAACAGTGATGGATTCTCCTTCGTGAGGAAGGTGCTGCCAGATTTCTTCTGTGATGAACGGCATGAACGGGTGAAGCAAACGTAACGTTTGATCCAGTGTATAGGCAAGAACGGAACGGGTTGTGTGCTTCGCTTCCTCGTCTTCCCCATTCAATGGCAGTTTCGCCATTTCAATGTACCAGTCACAGAAGTCATCCCAGATGAAGTTGTAAAGGGCACGGCCCACTTCACCAAACTCGTAGGCGTCGATGTTTTTTGTTACATGCTCTACCGTTTCCTGAAGACGGGTTAAAATCCACTCATCGGCAATTGATTTTTTACCGCTAAGGTCAATTTCCTCGTACTTCAGGCCGTCCATGTTCATCAGTGCAAAACGGGATGCGTTCCAGATCTTGTTTCCGAAGTTCCAGTTTGCCTCGACTTTTTCCCAGTAGAAGCGCAAGTCGTGGCCTGGTGAGCTTCCTGTAGACAGGAAGAAACGAAGGGCATCGGCACCGTACTTGTCGATAACATCCATCGGATCGACACCGTTTCCGAGTGACTTACTCATCTTACGGCCTTCCCCGTCACGAACAAGTCCATGAATGAGTACGTCTTTAAATGGACGCTCGCCGGTAAACTGAAGCCCTTGGAAAATCATACGGCTTACCCAGAACTGGATAATGTCGTAGCCCGTTACGAGAACATCACCCGGGTAAAAGCGCTTGTAGTCAGCCGCCTCGTCGTCAGGCCAGCCCATCGTGGAGAACGGCCACAATGCAGATGAGAACCATGTGTCAAGAACGTCTTCGTCCTGCTCCCAGTTCTCAATGTCTTCCGGCTCGTCACGGCCAACGTAAAGCTCTCCTGTTTCTTTGTGGTACCAGGCCGGGATACGGTGGCCCCACCAAAGCTGACGTGAAATACACCAGTCACGGATGTTCTCAATCCAGTGCATGTATGTTTTTTCAAAACGGTCAGGTACAAAGTTGACTTTTCCTTCGCCTTTTTGAAGCTCAATCGCCTGCTCCGCAAGTGGTCCCATCTTAACGAACCACTGTGTGGACAAGTAAGGTTCAACGACTGCGTTACTTCGCTCTGAGTGACCAACGGAGTGCATGTGGTCTTCAATATTAAACAGTACCCCTTCGTCCTGAAGATCCTTTACAATCTGCTTACGGCATTCAAAACGATCCATGCCCTCGTATTTGCCGGCTTTATCGTTCATCACGCCGCCTTCGTCCATTACAAGAACCCGTTCAAGGTTATGGCGGTTCCCGATCTCAAAGTCGTTCGGGTCGTGAGCCGGTGTAATTTTCACTGCACCGGAACCAAACTCCATATCTACATAATCATCCGCAACGATCTCGATTTCCCGGCCGACAATCGGAAGTCTTACTTTCTTGCCGATGAGGTGCTGGTAGCGCTCGTCTTTCGGGTGAACCGCAACTGCCGTATCTCCGAGCATCGTCTCCGGACGGGTAGTTGCCACTTCAATGTGCCCGCTGCCGTCAGCTAGCGGATACTTCATGTGGTAAAAAGCACCTTGTACGTCTTTGTGAATAACTTCGATATCAGAAAGAGCCGTCTTCGTCTGGGGATCCCAGTTGATGATGTACTCGCCGCGGTAAATGAGCCCTTCTTCGTAAAGCCTTACAAATACTTCACGAACCGCATCAGACAGTCCAGAATCCAGGGTAAAACGCTCACGGGAATAGTCGAGGCTGAGGCCGAGCTTTGACCACTGCTGACGGATAAAGTCCGCATACTCCTCTTTCCACTCCCAGGACTTCTCGAGAAACTTCTCTCGGCCGAGGTCGTGCCGGGAAATGCCTTCCTCACGCATTTTCCCTTCTACTTTAGCCTGGGTTGCAATTCCTGCGTGGTCCATACCCGGCAGCCAGAGGGCATCATACCCCTGCATACGCTTCGTACGGATCAGAATGTCCTGTAACGTCGTATCCCAGGCGTGACCGAGGTGCAGTCTTCCTGTTACATTCGGAGGTGGAATCACAATCGTGTAAGGCTTTTTGTTCTCATCTCCTGTTGCTTCAAAAAACTTTCCGTTTACCCAGTACGGATACCACTTGGCTTCAGTTGCCTGCGGATCGTACTTCGGGGGCATTGTTGTTTCGTTGTTCATGTTTATTCCTCCTTTGATATAGAAAGCTTTGCATACAAGTCGGGAAGTGCCTTATGCCATTCCCCAAGCGATACTCTCTCTCACGGTCTGCAAGCCTTTTGAACACAAAAAAGCCCCCTTCGTCAAAGGACGAAGAGAGCTGACGCTTCTCGCGGTACCACCTTTGTTTACACTGCCCGAAAAAATGCAGTGTACACTCAAGTGACCATAACGGGGTCTGCCGGCTTTAACTACTCACCTTAAAGTATGGCGTTCACAAAAGCAACTCCGGGGCGACCTTCCATCCCTGCATCCAAGAAAGCCTTTCAGCTAATGGCTTTCCTCTCTGGTGGTTTCAAGATGTACTCTTCCCCATCACGGTTATTAACTATCGTTATTTTACTCTATGCCTTCCGAACTTTCAATAGGCAGAAGCACAATCTTTACAATCATCATCACCTATTTTTTATTTTATATACCTCTTTGCTGCTCGCCCTAATCTCATAATCCCGGACCTATACACACATTTCACCGCCTTCGCATAAACTGACAGCAGACAGAGCCCGGAAAAGGAGGCGGATTTTGTGGGAAAACCGTTTAGCAGGGTGCGGTTACCGTTATGGGGAAGACGGATCATTGACGCTTTTTATCAGTGCTTACTGCCCATCATCTTTTTTCAGCTTATCAGAACCCTTTTGTTCCCGAGTACATTTGATGTCATCCTCCTTGCCACCCTTGCGATTTTCTATTTCTCAACTGCATACGGATGGTTCCAGTAACAGACGGGCTCCCGTACGAAACACCCGGGAAGCTCGTCTGTTTGTGTTTGTATCAAAAAATGGTTTTGTGAAACTCAGGTGTTGATTTACGCTCATTGCGCTCCCTTTCCGCGGGCGGCTTGATTCTCAGCGTTGCGCGCTTGCGGGGTCTCCCCGGAACTCGCTCTTTCCGCAGGAGTGTCGCGCATTCGCTCCAATCAACTTCTTAATAAGTCAGCAATATTATATAAAACAGCCAAAAAAAACAAAAGACCGCCCTTATGGACAGTCCTGAGTTTAATAATTCTGCTCCGGCTCCTCACGGAAAAGCATTTCCTGAAGCCGGTGAATGCGGTTAAGAGAGAGAATCCGGCGCTCAAGATGAGTAACGAGCTGCAGCTGTGTCTGTTCCCGCTGTTCGTTTAGATATAAGTCCACAGAATGAAAAATACTCTCGGGGAACGACAGGTAGCTCATTAACAAATGCCTCTCCTCATCAAACAGGGCGAAATGCCGCTCGTACGTGCCGAGCCAATGAAAGCCTTCACTCGTATCCCACGGCTTGGTCTGGAAATAATGCCGGAATAAAATTGCCAGATCCCGTGCCGGCGTGTCGAGGACCGCATGTTCAAAGTTCAGAAAGTAACCGGATCCGTACTGATCGAACAAAACATGGCTGCGGTTTAGTCTTCCGTGACAGAGGACGCTTCGAAAGCCTTTCTTTTCTTTACAGATATCCACCCACGAGGCAAGGTGCTCCTCGGCCGACTCCGCCATTTGCACCATCCTGTGAAAGTGTGTGAGAAACGTGAGCTCAAATGGGGACAAGTACTGTTGCGTTTCAATCTTGTCAACGAACCGTTCCATTTCAAGCCTGCGAAGTTCCCACCTTTTCTTCAGGGTGTTGAAGCTTTCCTGAATGACTTCTTCTGAATACTCCTGATTTTTCTCCGTAAGCCCGTGAAGCTTTGCAATTTCCTCTAAAATCACACCTTCTTTACTGACCGGATGAGAAAAGCGGTCATGGCTGTCATACCACGGCATCAAGTAAAAGGCCGAATCTCCACGCCTTACAAGATAGTCGCCGTACTTAGTCGGAACAATCGGCACGGTGTAATGAAAACCGATGCGGTCAAGCCTCCTCATGACATGGATAAACCAGTCTCCCCCTTCCCGGTCCATCGGCGTCTGTTTAAGGGCAAATACGCCGCGGGAAGTGTAGACCTTTTTTACTTTCCCATACGTCTCTATCTTTTCCGGGTAAAGATCGTAGTGAAAAAGAACGGAACCTAAATGATCGAACGTTTTCGTCGTCAATTGGCCACCTTCTCTCTTTTTCCATCAAACCACGTACTGAGGGCTGTGACGAGAACACGTGATTGTTCCCACGTCTGATACATTTTCTCCAGAAGCTCTGACGCCTCTTCTCCTTTTTTACCGGAGATTTCTTTTACAGCATCGACAAAGTCCCATGGAAGTAGTGCTTCTTTCAGCACTCTTATGACAATGGCTTCATCAAAGGTTTTTGACTCATCCAGTGAGTCAAGAAGGCGTTCGAAACAGACTTTTCCGTATGTTGCCAGGTAATCTCGCAGGAAGAATGATATGGACCTGTATCCCATTTCAGGTGACTTTCCCGGAAAAGACCAGAACAGCTGTCCGAATATTTCTTTACCGTTGTCCAGCCCTGCCAGCGGGTCAATGACCGGAAGTTTTTCCAGTTGGGATACCGGCAGTCTCTCCGCCTTTTTGTACCTCGTAATGGCTTCATCCATTGTCTTTTTTAAAATCGACACTACAATCGGGTCCACCGAATCAGGTAACTCTCCCACTGCTTCAGTAATCGTCTTCTCCGTGAGCTCTTCATTGGCGGCGTACCGGGAATCCATCGTGTAACCCGTGTTGATAACCCCTTTAATGAGCGAAGCCAGCTCATCTTCCCTTCCCTGATATGAAAAAAGGGACGTGACCTCGTCATGCAAGGTCATCCACCCCTCTGAACAAAGGAAAGACATTTCATGATCTTTGGTCCGGATCATCCGGTTTGTCAGGCACACACCACAGTTGTCAAGAGCCTCTCTCCATTGAATGTGCCAGTTCATCAAGTGATGGTTCTCCCACCACTTGATTGTTTTAACGCCTCTCTCTGTCTTTAACGTCTCCCCCGGTATAACCCATTCCGCTGTATGGAAACCGTACGCTGCCTTTAACTGCTCGATTTCAACCATATTCTGCTCCCCCTAAGAAGAGGTTGGTGACGAAATTCTGGACGGAATATAAAGAATCTGTCCTTCTTCCACGCGCTCTTCGTTCAGTCTGTTCTGTCTCATCAATTGACTGACCGGAATATTATACCGTGCTGAAATGGTTTCAAGGGATTCCCCGGACTGTACGATACACATACGAAGTCTGGAAAACGCTTCTTCATCATCCCTTGCAAGAACCTTGGTGAGATAAAGGGCATTTTCTTCCTCACGGGTACCATACGTTTTTTCTTCTGACTCTTCCTGCTCTGCCTGCTCTGCCTGTTCCTCAACTTCCTCTTCTGCTTCGTAAGAGGTGTAGCGGGTATCACTCGCTGAAAAGGCATAATCCTCTTCATAGTGCGCTTCCTCTTCGTTGTCCTCTGATTCCATCCTGTTTAAATAAACAACAGGTTCAGATGAGGTTTCTTCTTCTGAGCTGTCTTCTGCTTCCTCATTTCTCATATAATCTTCCTGTTCCCCTGCGGGACGAACAGCCTCATAGTGAAATTCTCTCGGCTCCTGTTCTTCTTCTTGAGAGGTCTCTTCTTCTGTATACGAAGAAGCTGAATCCGGAAATTCTCCCTGCATGCCGCTGATTGATACGTCAGCCTGCAGTTCGATACATCCGTTCCCCGGCAGGTCGTAGTCAAACGAATTGACATTTACATAAATTTGGTCCACGTCATAAATCCGGCTCCTTGGGATTGTCACATCAATTGGAAACGGATGACGAATCATACCGAGCCCTTCGTCTGAGATCCGTACTTCTTCGATGGACCTGAACGATACCTGCTCCGAAAGACTTGCGTTACGCTGCTGCTGCTGTTCATCCACATCCTGCCCCGGACTGTACTCCCCTGATAACACCAGATTTCCTTTTACTGTTACATACTCTTCGGATTCCTGAATAGTAATGTCAGGATCCAGTGACAACGAAAGGACACTGTCAATTTCCTGGCCGCGATTCAGCCACACTGCTTCCTGAATCGAAAATGATAAGGTTGATGCCTGTTCATTGGCCACACGCTTCTCCTCCTTTTATAGAAAAAAATCCTTTTTCCGTTTCGCTCTGGGATGTTCATTCTTTGTCCACCATGAATGAAAGACTCGCCATTCATACGTTACACTTCTATGAGAAAAGAGGGGCAATTATGCATGGTTTCTCGGGATGGACGGGTTAAGGAGAATTAATTTGAGCCTGTTGACAATTATTTTGCTTAGGGGAGAATTAGCTTCCTTTCAGGCAGAATTAACTTCCTTTTGGGGTGAACTATCTTTCCTCAAGGGAAATTATCTTCACTTAGAGGAAAATTATCTGCCCTTAACGAATAATTACCTCTCTTTAGTGGGCAATCAGCCTCCTCCCCCCCTCCCAAAATCCAAAAAAAACCCCTCCGCACGAAGGCAGAGGGTCCTATCATTTTTAGTTTTCGTTCCGGATGCGCTGAAATGCTTTTTCAGCTGCTTCCACTGTGCGATCGATGTCTTCGTCTGTGTGTTTGGTTGAGAGGAACATCCCCTCAAACTGGGAAGGAGCAATGGATACGCCCTCTTCCAGCATATAACGGAAATATTTTGCGAACATATCAAGATCCGAGCTTGCAGCCTGATCGTAATTTTTCACCGGGCCGTCGTTGAAAAAGAAGCCGATCATGGATCCGGCACGGGTAATGGAGCAAGGGATCTCATACTTGGCAGCTGCTTTTTTAATGCCTTCTTCCAGACGCTGTCCGAGACGGTCAAATTCCTCGTAATCAGCTTCTTTCAGCTGATCGAGCGTTTCAAACCCTGCCGTCATGGCAAGGGGGTTTCCGGACAGGGTTCCAGCCTGATAAATCGGGCCAGCAGGAGCGACCTTCTCCATAATCTCTTTCTTACCGCCGTATGCTCCGACCGGAAGACCTCCGCCGATTACTTTACCAAGGCACGTTAAATCCGGTGTAACACCGAGCTCGCCCTGGGCACAATTGTAACCTACGCGGAAACCGGTCATAACTTCATCAAAAATGAGAAGGGAGCCGTGTTGCTCAGTAATTTCACGCACGCCTTCCAGGTAGCCAACTTCCGGACGGACAACGCCCATATTACCGGCAACCGGTTCAAGAATTACACCTGCAATGTCATCACCGAATTCATCAAACGCAAGCTTCAGGCTTTCAAGGTCGTTGTAGGGAACGGTCAACGTATTTTGAGCGACAGATTCCGGAACGCCGGGACTGTCGGGAAGACCTAGTGTTGCCACTCCGGATCCCGCTTTGATCAGCAGGGAATCTCCGTGACCGTGATAACAGCCTTCAAACTTCACGATTTTGTTACGGCCTGTGTAGCCGCGGGCAAGACGAAGGGCACTCATGGTCGCTTCTGTACCGGAGTTCACCATACGGACGATTTCAATGGAGGGAACTCGCTCGATTACAAGTTCAGCGAGCTTTGTCTCAATTTCGGCCGGGGCACCAAAGCTTGTGCCTTTTTCCGTTACTTCTTTAAGAGATGCTACTACACGGTCATCGGCGTGGCCGAGAACGAGTGGACCCCAGGACATAACATAATCGATATACTCGTTTCCGTCGATATCCCAGATGTGCGATCCCTTTCCTTTTTCCATAAAAACAGGGTCCATGTTTACGGATTTGAATGCACGTACCGGGCTGTTTACACCACCGGGCATGACTTTCTTCGCTTGTTCGAATGCATTAATGGACTTGTCCAGTTTCATTGTGATCAGCCTCCTTTATTTTTCACCTTTAAGCCAATTGGCTGCGTCTTTTGCGTGATAGGTCAAAATGAGATCAGCTCCGGCACGCTTCATGCTCGTAAGCTTTTCAAGAACAATGTCTTTTTCATTTACCCATCCGTTCTTTGCAGCAGCCTTCACCATTGAATACTCTCCGCTGACGTTGTAGGCAACGATCGGGAGCGGGTGTCGCTCTTTTACATCACGGATAATGTCCAGGTAGGAGAGTGCCGGTTTTACAATAAGGAAGTCTGCACCTTCTTCCACGTCTGAATCTGCCTCGCGAAGAGCTTCAAAACGGTTGGCCGGATCCATCTGATACGTTTTCCGGTCTCCTGACTTTGGAGAGCTGTGGGCCGCATCACGGAACGGTCCGTAAAAAGCAGATGCGTATTTTACCGCATAGCTCATGATTGGAATATTTTCAAACCCGGCTTCGTCAAGTCCGTCCCGGATCGCTGAGACAAAGCCGTCCATCATGTTCGATGGGGCAATTATATCTGCTCCGGCCTCCGCCTGGGAAACAGCCGTTTTTACAAGAAGTGTCAGGGAGTCATCGTTTACGATTTCACCGTCACGGACGACGCCGCAATGGCCATGATCGGTAAACTGGCACAGGCACGTATCTGCAATAACAGTCACTGCAGGATAGCGTTCCTTGATTTGACGAATTCCTTCCTGAACAATCCCGTTGTGGACATAAGCTGAAGAGCCAACTTCATCTTTTTCTGCCGGAACACCGAATACAATGATCGTTTCAATGTCAAGCCCGACTGCTTCATCTACTTCTTCATTTAACCGGTCAAGAGACCACTGGTAGACACCAGGCATGGATGGTACTTCATTTTTAATGTCTGTTCCTTCTTTAACAAAAATCGGGTATATGAAATCTTCTGTGTGAAGGTGAGTTTCTCTTACCATGTTGCGAATGCCGGCTGTCCGGCGCAATCGGCGGTGACGTTGAAATTCTTTCATCTCTCATTCCTCCTGATTGTTTGATCAATCTCCTGAAGAAGAGCCTCTGTTGTGTATTCTTCAGGGACAATGACGTTTTTGATTCCCAGTGATTCCAGAGCTGATAATGTGACCGGTCCGATGGCCGCAAGTTTCACAGTTTCCGGAGGGTAATCCGCTACTTCTTTAGGGCCTGAAGAAAAGAACGCTTTCACAGCTGAAGGGCTTAAAAAGGGGATCACATCCACCTTTTGATCACGGGCGAGCTCCCGGAGCCTTTCCGCTTCCTTTTCATTTGGTTCAGTAATATAAGCGACGGGAGCGTCCAACTCAACGCCCGCTTCCTTAAGTGATGTTTCAATGACATTTCTGGCAAGATTGCTTTTTGGGAAAAGGACGATGTCGTTTTTTCCAAGTAACTCAACGAGTACCTCCGCCAAGTGTTCCCCGTCAAAGACCTCAGGAACGAGGTGAGGAGTTATTCCATTATCTTCAAGGAGCATTTTTGTTTTTTCCCCCACACAAGCAATTGTCTTGCCATGTAAGATTTCTTTATCCAACTTCAATGACGAAAGGCCCGTTAACGTATGTATGATGGCGTTGGCGCTTGTAAATACAACCGCGGTGTAACGGTCGATATCCTTAAGTGATTGAAAAAAAGCGGATGAACGTCCGGCAGGCTGCACAGAAATGAGTGGGACTTCCACAGCAGTGGCGCCAAAGGCTTCGATCTGCCTTGTAAAGGGGGCTGCCTGGTGGGCAGCCCTTGTATTTGCGATCTTCAGTCCCTTAAGGGAAGGGAGTCCGCCGGTCATTACAGGTCGAGCTCCTGCTTAACCTTATCGAGGACTTCCTTTGCCCCTTCATTGAGCATAAACTTGGCAACACTGTTTCCGACCGCTGCAGGATCTTCTCCTGTCTCCGTTCGTTTAAAGATCTGCTTGCCGTCCGGAGAAGCGATAAGGGCTGTAAGAGTAACCCGCCCATCATCCATCAGCTTTGCGTGACCTGCGATAGGCACCTGACATCCTCCTTCTACCGTGTGAAGGAAGGCGCGCTCTGCAGCCGTTGTTTTCTCTGTTACTTCATCGTTGATCTTTCTGAGCATATCTACGACTTCTTTATCATCAGAGCGACACTCTATACCAAGAGCCCCTTGCCCCACTGCAGGGAGACACACTTCCGGATCGAGGAATTCTGTCACAATCTCATCCGTCCAGCCCACACGCTCAAGCCCTGCTGCTGCCAGGATGATGGCATCAAAGTTTTCTTCTTTCAATTTGCGCAGGCGGGTATCAATGTTCCCGCGAATCCACTGGATTTCAACATCAGGACGCTCGGCAAGCACCTGTGCAGCACGGCGGAGACTGCTCGTTCCAACAACAGACCCTGCCGGAAGCTCTTTTAAGGTCTTCCCGCTTTCAGAGATAAAGGCATCACGAGGGTCTACACGTTTTGGTATAGAAGCGATGGTCAGTCCTTCCGTTTCACCGGACGGGAGATCCTTCAGGCTGTGGACACTAAAATCAATTTCCTTATCAAACATGGCTTTTTGAATTTCTTTTACAAACAAGCCTTTTCCCCCAACTTTAGAAAGGGTTACGTCAAGGATCCGGTCTCCTTTTGTTACAATTTCTTTAATTTCAAATTCGTAGGGAACACCTTGTTTTTTTAACTCTTCTATCACCCATTTTGTCTGGGTGATGGCCAGGTTACTTCTTCTGGAACCGATAATAATTTTGCGCATACGCTACCTCCAATATGTAGGACTTCGTCTGTTCTATAAGGTCTTCATTCACAATATCATTTTTCACACCATCAGTACCACAGGTGGAAGTCTGAAAACGAACTTGATAAAAAGTAATTTACCAACAGTACAAGGAAAGCGGCGATATTCAAAAGTGCCAGGCCGTATCCCCGTTTCTTCTTCACAACATACTGAAACAAATAGACGCCGTAAACACCGATGACAAGGAAGCTTGATATTACTTTCAGGTCATCCCAGGGAACCGTATCAAACTCAATCCAGGCCCAGATGATTCCAAGAATTAATCCGAAAACCATAAGAGGAAAGCCGATTAAGGAAAAAACATAGGAAAACCTCTCGAGTTTCGCCAGATCTCCAATTCTGAACATCCGTTTTCCCCACTTTTTTTCCTTAAGCATGTGATGCTGAAGCATGTACATAAACGAAAAGGCAAAAGACAGGGTAAACGCACCGTAGGACAGGAGAATTACAGATACGTGAATGACGAGGAGCTCGGTAATTAACAGGTTTGTCAGCTGGTCTGATGCATCACCAGGGGGAACAAAAATACTAATGGTCATAATCACAAACCCGACCACATTCACAAAAAAGATAAGAAAGTCCATTTTAAACAGGCGGTTAATAATTAATGAAAAAGTTACCAGTATCCAAGCGTATAGAAAGAGCCCTTCAAATATCGTCATTAAGGGCAGCCTGTTAAATTCAAGCATTCGGAGTATGAAAAAAAACAGCTGAAGAGACCAGACAATAGAAAGCAACCAGAAGGCTATGCGATTCACCTTCTGGTTGTTTTGTATGAAATCAATAAAATAGCCGAGAACACTCAAAAGGTACAGCACGATGATGAGCATATACAGAGAGTTTAGAATCATAGCCTGTCCTCTCCGCTATTCAAGATCGTGCCAGGGCCTTCGCTGAAGTTGTCTGCTTGTGCTCACTCGAAAGCTCTGCTTTGCGCTTTTGAAGATTCCATTCCCGCTCCGCTTTATTAATATAAATATTGGACTTTGGCATGCTGTTTTCCTCAAGCTCCTCTTCAAGCCCGAAAAGCTTGGTCACAAGAGCGAGTGATTCTTCAGCACTCTCTTCTTCAGGAAGTTCTTTCACAACTGTAATCGGATCGCGCAGAATCTGGTTAATGATACTCTTCATATGCTTTCTGATCACTTTCTTTTCCCGCTCGGTAAGGTCTGTGAGTTTTCGCTCCAGACTCTCCATAGTATCAGCCTGGACCGCAAGTGCTTTTGTGCGAAGGGCACTGATAATCGGTACAACGCCCAGCTGATCAAGCCAGTAACTGAAGGCAATCAGTCCTTCTTCGATCATGAGCTCAATCTTTTCTGCTTCCTTCTGCCGCACTTCAAGGTTGGCAGCTACGATCCCCTGGAGATCATCGATGTCATAAAGGTAAACGTTCTCCAGTTCACCGACTCTCGGATCGATATCCCGTGGAACAGCAATGTCTACAAGAAACAACGGACGTCCGTTACGCTTTTTCACCATAGCCGTCATCATCTCTTTGGAAAGGACATAGTCCGTAGAACCGGTAGAGGTGATAAGGATATCTGCTGTCGAAAGGGCATCGTCCAATTCCGCCATGGAACGGGACACGCCTTTAAACTTCACAGCAAGCTCTGTCGCTTTTTCCTGGGTACGGTTCATGACGGTAATGTCACTTACCCCGCTTGCGTGAAGGTGCTTCGCTGTAAGCTCACTCATCTTTCCTGCTCCGAGAACAAGAACTTCTTTTTGATCAAACCCGCCAAAAATCTTTTTACCCAACTCAACCGCTGCATAACTGACACTAACCGCATTCTCTCCGATGCTTGTTTCAGAGTGTGCACGCTTGGCAAGGGTAACGGCTTCTTTGAACAAGTGGTTGAATACTGTCCCTGTCGTCCCTTCAGCCTGGGCTGCAGTAAAGCTGTTACGGATCTGCCCGAGAATCTGTGTTTCTCCGACAATCATGGAATCAAGGCCGCACGTAACACGGTACAGGTGCTCCACCGCACTCTCGTCTTCACGGATTTGTAAAAACGGCGTGAAGTCCTCTTTCGGCATATTAAACCACTCTGCCAAAAAAGCCTTTGTATAATAACGACCTGTGTGAAGCTGATCGACAACGGCGTAAATTTCCGTACGATTGCATGTAGAAACAATCACACACTCAAGCATACTTTTAGAAGATCTGAGTTTCGCAAGCGCTCCCTCAAGATCGTTCTGAAAAGTAAATTTCTCTCGTATTTCAACCGGTGTTGTTTTATAATTCAAACTGACAACAAGGATATGCATCGTTTCACCCCCGAAGTAACTAGCTGTTCCCTGTATTTTATCGATAAATCATTACGTTCTTGAACAAACCTTATCTATTGTACCACGTTTACATGAACAAGTGAAAGGCTCGTATACATACTGACTATATTATAACATTGTCTTTATGGGTTACAAAAATAAAGGTTTGAACAGACTGTGAATTTTATATGTAAAACGAAAGAAAAACTGACTGAACTGGTAAGGATTCACTCTTATGTATTTTACCCTTAAAAGTCGAATTTAATCTCTTGTATAAGAAAGGTGTGGTGCAATGAAACGCAGAAACAACCTCCTTCCCGGTCTCATTCTCATCGCTCTTGGTGCCTATTTTTTTGCCCGGCAGATGGGATGGCACATACCGCTTTCCGATACTCTCTTTTCATGGCCTTCTATTTTACTCATTGCCGGACTCTTATTCTGCGGTCAGGCATGGTCAAATAAAGATGATGGCCAGCTTTTTTCCGGTTTGGTTATGACCGGACTCGGTATCCAGTTCCATGCCGTCCATACGTATGGTTTATGGTCCCATCACTGGGCCTACTTTACCCTGATTATCGGTATTGCGTTTCTCGCAAAATACTTTTTCAGCCGCCGTGACGGCTGGGTGCCGGGAATTATACTGACAGCGCTCAGTATTCTCTCTCTATTTTACCAGGGCACTGTGGTGCTGATTCGGGAGTCTCTCGGGAGCTTTGCACAGTACTGGCCGGTTCTCTTAATTCTCGCCGGTGTGTACATCTTGTTTTTTAGAAAAAAATAAACCAAGCCTGCCTTAGAAGGATTTTTTTGAATACCATCTAAGGCAGGCTTGTTTCATTCATTTCAGTGTTTCTTTATTGGTGTATTAGTATAGATTGTTGCTATTATTTTTATAAACATGGAAAACGCAGATGAAGCCTGTGTACCTTTCGCTTTCCGAGGGGGTGCTGGCAAGCCTCCTCGTGCTGTCGCACTGCGGGGTCTTACCTGGCCACCACTCCCTCAGGATTCTCAGGTACTTCGGCTTCATCCCTTTTTTATGAGAAGGAAAAACAGCTTTCGGAATAGAAACGTTGCTCGAATGCAGGTGTTTTTTTCACTACATTTTAACATTTGGATGACAGCTGCATGCATCTTGCCTCAGATGATATTTTAATGCGAAACACCGTTTACAAAACCGGCAGTTTATAGACGCTCTCCAACCGCTTCCCATGCTGCATATACCGCTCCTTCCACAGGCTCGGCCTTTGGAATCGATAGTCTATACCCTTTTGTATCAGTAAGCCGGGTTAAAGCATCAAACAATGCCTGCTGCTTTTGAAACAGACTCCCTGTGCATACGAGAGTTACTGCTTTTTGTTCCGTAAAAAGACGGCCTCTTACTTTTTGAATCGAATCGTATATATCTTCTGCCGCCTGTGAGATCAATTGTTCAGCTGCTTGGTTCCCTTGTTCGTAAAGGGAAAACACAGCGGGCGCAAGAGAAGCCACATCATGCCGGGGATCCTGGGAGTGGTTCAGACACGTAACGATGTCCCTCGGATTGTCTGCAGATAGTGATTGAAGGATCATTTCTGAGAAAGGCGACAACGCCATGCCGGAATCGGCTTCGTTCATCACAGCCTTTAATGCGGCTTTTCCGATTCCAAATCCTGAACCTGAGTGGTCAAACATATAGCCCCACCCTGCAGCCCGGGCTTCATTTCCACTCTCGTCCTTCCCGTAAACAACCGAGCCGGTCCCGGCGATAACAGCAATCCCACTGTTTCCTTTTGTGCCTGAATATAGAGCTGTAACTGCGTCATTTGTTACTGTAACAAAGGCTTCAGGGTTGAGTTTCGTTTTTATATGTACCTGAATTGTCTGAATGTCTTCCTGGGACAAGGCAGAGAATCCCGACATACCAAAACAAAGAGACACAGCTTGTTCCTTAAAAGAAGATGGTGTTTGATTAAACAACTGTGACAATCGCTCCGTGATAATTTCCAACGAAACCGCTGTCGGATTTGTTGCGCCGGTTGTACAGGAAAAAACAGCCTGATCTTCACGGCCTTTTATCATCAGCTTTGATTTTGTTCCTCCACCGTCAATCCCAATTGCATACATCAGCTTCTCCCCCTGAAAGACTCATTTTCTATCATCGTACCACAGCCTTCCCGGTGTAAAAATAAGACCTGCCCATAAGGTTGTTGTTCACCTCACGGGCAGGTCTTTGGGAAACACTATAAGACTTTACTTAAAAACTCCTGTGTACGCTTTTCTTTCGGATTGTCAAACAGCTCTTTCGAATTTCCTGTTTCTACAATCCGGCCATCATGCATGTAAATGGTCCGGTCGGCAACCTCCCGGGCAAATCCCATCTCGTGGGTAACGACAATCATGGTCATCCCCTCTTTGGCAAGCTGCTTCATCGTTTCAAGTACCTCCCCGACAAGCTCCGGGTCGAGAGCGGATGTCGGCTCATCGAAAAGCATAATCTCAGGCTTCATAGCAAGGGCACGGGCAATGGCGACCCGCTGTTTCTGACCACCTGACAGTTTGCCTGGATATACGTGATACTTGTCCCCGAGTCCTACTTTATCTAGAAGACGCTTTCCTTCTTCCTCTGCTTTTTTCCGCTCAATCTTTTTGACCATAATCGGCGCTTCCGCCACATTTTGAAGCACTGTTTTATGTGGAAAAAGATTAAAGTGCTGAAACACCATTCCTACTTTTTGACGGACTTGGTTGATGTTATGGGTTTTGAGCTCGATCTGATCACCTGCAAAAATGACCTTTCCGTTATCTTTAACTTCAAGGAAATTTAAGCAGCGGAGTAATGTACTTTTGCCGGAGCCACTCGCCCCGATTAAACATACAACTTCATTTTCATTGACTTCAAGATCCACGTCTTTTAACACATGCAGATCACCAAAGGATTTGTTGAGTTTTTCTACACGAATCATTTCAGGCATTAAGGTAGCCTCCTTCTATCGGTCACTCGCTGATAACCGGTGCTCTACTTTGTTCACAATAAAGGTAAGAATCATCACAAGTCCAAGGTAATAAACGGCAACAATCATATAGGTCTCCATCGTATTAAATGTCCCGGCTGCAATGCCTTGGGCTGTACGGAAAAGTTCCGCAACACCTACAAAGGCTGCAAGTGATGAATCTTTTAACGCAATAATAAACTGGTTGCCGAGAGGGGGAACAGCCCGTCTCATGGCCTGGGGAAGAATAATTCTCCGCATGGAGAGTCCCTTGGTCATTCCAAGAGAGCGTCCGGCTTCCATCTGACCTTTGTCAATAGACTGGATTGATCCCCGGAAGATCTCGGCAATATAGGCAGAATTATGTATGGCAAGTGCCAGGGAAACGGCCCAGAATGACGACAGCTGAACCAGGTTTGTGAGACCAAAATACAAAACAAAGATCTGAACAATCAGAGGTGTTCCCCGGATAATCGTAATATAAATATCTGCAATAACTTTAAGAAAAGGATTCGAAAGCTTTACCAGTGCAACGAACATACCGATTACAGTTCCAATTAATACAGCGGCAACAGAAATACGGACCGTAAGCCACGCTGCTTCAAAAAAGATCGGATAAGTTCTTATCAGCTCTGAGAAAAATGTGTCCAGGCTGAATACATTTGCTACAATCATATCTCTCACCTCACTTTGTAAGTGGGAAAATGTGCACCCGCAAGTGCACATTTTCCGTTACTGTTTTTAGTTTTCTCCGATATTTTCATCAAAGTAGCGCTGGTTAATTTCTTCGTATTTTCCACTCTCATGGATGGCTTCAAGAGCTTCATTAATCGCATCAAGCAGTTCATCTTCATCGTGACGGATCGCAATCGCCATTTGCTCTTCGTCAATCAAATCTCCGCGAAGCTCAAGGTCAAGACCCTGATCTTCAATGTTGATCAGCCCTACAAGCCGGTCTGTTACGACCGCATCATGTCGGCCCTGGGCAAGTGTTTGAAGAGCTACAACGTCAGAGTCATAGGTTACGATATCTGTCGTATAGTCCTGGATCATCGTGTGATAGGTTGTCCCTTCGGCTACTGCCACTTCTGTATTTTCATCAATGTCATCAAGTCCCTGAATATCACTGTCCGAACGGGTATAAACCTGAGCTCCCGAATAGTAGTAAGGGTCTGAGAAATCAACGTTCTCTTTTCGTTCTTCTGTAATTCCCATACTTCCGATAATCGCATCATAGCGGTTATCCTGAAGTCCGAGAATAATGGAGTTCCAGGAGATCTGGTAAGGTTCTCCCTCCAGCCCAAGTTCTTCAGCAATTGCCATTCCGATATCCACGTCAAACCCTACAAGGTCACCGTTTTCATCAATGTAGCTGAATGGCCGGTACTCACCGGATAAAGCGAAGACGAATTTTCCGTCCTCCAGAGTAAGATCATCGTAATTTTCGCCGCTGTCTTCTGTCTCTTCAGCATCAGAGTCATCTGCGCCGCCTTCATCCCCTGTCCCTTCTTCCTGTCCTTCACCACAGCCGGCTAAAACGACTGCAGCTGCCATTGTCATTGGCAGAAACCCTCTTTTAAGTATTTTCTTCATTGTAATGTTCTCTCCCCTTTATTATGTTTTCCTCCATAATCGGAGTCGTACACCAGATCTGAAAATTCCAAATGTTGAAACAGGAGCATTCTGAATATTATCATAGCAAAATATTCAACGCTGTGACAAAAGGGTAATTTTTAAATATTCAGTTGAATTCGTACGTTTCAACAGTTTGTTCTCATCATTATGTACAAACGGTAACAATCACTCGCCTATCCTCTGTATTCCTTCAAAATGCCCGTTACGAATTTCATAGTGGAAAAATAATAGACAAGTCTCTTTTCCCGAATTTGGATATTTCTAAACTACAAATGAAAAGACCCGGTTCCACTGCTGCAGCGGAACCGGGTGAAGAAATCTATTCTTTTACTGAAACGGGCCTTTTTCCGGGCCACCAGTTCTTTTCTCCGAAAAGTACGATCATTACCGGGATAAACAGCGGCAGCATAATGACTGCGTATAGAAGCAGCCCGGTCAACACGAGTGTTCCGATCTGCATCAGGGAGAGCACACCAGATGGCATCATGGCGCCAAATGTTCCTGCGAGAATGACAGCGGCAGATAACACCACTGTCCCGATCTGTTCCATCGAGTAAAGAATGGTTTCTTTTATATCCACATTGTTTTTGATATCTTCCTGAAAGCGGGCCGTAAGAAAGATCGAGTAATCAACACCAAGAGCCATGAGCATGATAAAACCAAAGAACGGTACTGCCCAGGTGATCCCGCTGTATCCGAGTATCGTTACAAAAAAGAATTCAGTAAACGAAACAGACAGGAAATACGTGAGTATGAGCGAAATGAGAATGTAAACCGGCATAACCAGTGACTTAAGAAGAACCACAAGGACGATAAAAATACCTATCAGCATAATCGTGGCCGTCCTGAAGAAATCATCATTGGAGATTGTCTGCAAGTCACGGTTAATGCTCGAGAGACCGGCTACAGCAACCGGGGTCCCTTCCAATTGCGTTCCTTTGAGTGCCATCCGGGTTCGCTCTTCAATCACATCAATCGTATCCATAGCTTCGTTACTGTACGGATTCAATTCAAACACCACATCAATGGTGGTGACTAAACGATTCGGCGTCGTATAGTTATCCCACACATTGTTAAAGTCGTCACTTGCGAGTGCCTCTTCCGGAACAAAAAAGCCTTCCATAGGGTTTTGAGGCTGGGATGCTATCTCAGAGAGTACATCTTCCATTTCTCTTAATCCCTCTTGAATTTCTCCAAGACCATCGTTAATTTCCTCCAAGGCGTCAGCAATTTCCCGAAATCCGTCTTCCACGTCTGAAAAAGCTTCTGCCACTTCTCTTTGTCCCGTGGCAATTTCATCAGCACCACCTGCCAGTTCACCGGCACCGGTGCCCAGTTCATTCTGGGCTGAGGCAAGTTCTGCGACCCCCGACGATAACTGTGAAAGGTTTTCTTCAATTTCTAAAAGTCCTCCTATGAGCGTCTCAAGCTCTGCTGCTATTTCGGGAGGAAGTGCGTTTGCCGCATCAGCGAGCCCGTTCTGGATATTCTGTACACCATCACCCAGTTCCCGGGCACCGTCTGCAGACGACCTTGTTGCACCTTCCATTTCATTAAGACCTGACTCCAGGTCCCGGGCACCTTCTGCCAGTCCCTCTGATCCTGTCTGCAATTCCTCCAGCCCTTCAGTGGAGCCTGACTCTCTTAATTCCCCTGCTAATTGTTCGAGCCCTTCCTGGATGTCTTCTATTCCATTATTCGTTTCATTTAATCCATCGGCTACTTCCTCTGCGATCACCGGAATTCGAAAAGCGTCTACAATCTCCCCATTCGGCTGTGTGGCGCTTCTTACTTCTTTTACACCGTCGATTTTTTCAAGTTCCCTTGTCAACGCTTCAATATATGGAAGCCAGGTCTGAGTATCCCACGGTTCATCATTAGCAAGTGTTACGGTCGCAGGGAACATATCCCCTTCCCCAAATTTTTCCTCCACAACCTGAAATGCTTCCACAGAATCGAACTCACTGCCAATTTCATCAAGTGAGTTAAACGAAGTGGCGTTGTCAAAGGAGAGAATAGCCGGAATAATGAGTAAACCTAACAGTACAAGTGTCCAGCCCGGACGGAAAACGGCAAACCGCCCCAGCGCGCCCCACGTCCGGCTCGGTTTCGGCTTCAAGCCTGCCCTGGATGGCCAGTAGAGCTTTTCACCGAGTAAAAGCATGGCTAACGGTACCCACACCCATATCGCCGCTACAAGGACAATAATTCCAATACTTACACCCATGGCGGAGCGGTATAGGTCAAAGCCTGCAAAGCCGATGGCAAAAAAGCCGATAAAGCCGGTTAAAGCACTGGAAAAAACGGTGGGCCCTACTGCTTTAAAGGTTCGTTTCATTGCTGAAAACCGGTTTCCCTTTTCTTCAATCAGCTCTGCTTTAAACCGGTTCAACAGCAGGATACAGTAGTCCGTCCCGATCCCAAACAGCACCGCTACAATAAAGATTTGTGTAAAGTTTGATACAGGAAAATTGAAACTGTCTATTAAATACGACACAATCCCTACACTGACCACGTAGGAGGCTCCCACAGTCACCAGCGGGACAAGAGGTGCTGCCAATGACCGGAACACCAGAAGCAGAATGATCAGTACAAAAATAACGGTAATCACTTCTGTTGTAGCGAGTCCTTCCTCAGAGCTTATAATCACATCATCTTCGATCACAGATGAACCCGAGATCAGTGTATCTACTCCGGGAGATTCCAGTTCAGCTGCCAAGTCATCACGTATCGCCGCCACATCACTAAAGTCCATATCCATCTGCACGAAAGCCAGTATTGTTGTTCCATCTTCGCTTAATAAAAGATCTTCAGATTCCTCGGAATCAAACGGTGTGACAACCTCATGAACCTGGAAACCGCCAATGTCCGGTCCAACTTCAGTAAGGGTTTCTTCGATCCTTTCAAGCTCCCCTTCTGTCAGGGAAGTTTCACTCCGGTAAACCACCAGGACCGTTTCCCCGGTTGTCCCTTCATTTTCTTTCATGATCTGATCAGCTGTTTGTGAAGGGTACTCTTCAGGAATGGAAGCCTGCCCCCGCTCCCGGACAAGCTCATCCATATTCGGTGCCTGCAGAAATAAAAAAACTGCAGCCGCAATCCACATAAGCGGCAGGATATAGATCAGCTTTTTCATGGGGCTGGAGGCTCCTCTCTGTCCTGCATCATCCGATTGATTTTTTTATACACATTTAAAAACACTTCCACTTCTTCAGGATCGAGGTTTTCTAAATAGGATGAAATAAACTCTGTCATAGCTTCTTCAGACCGGGCATAGACTGACTCTCCTTCTTCAGTGAGTGATAAATACCATACCCTGCGATCTTTTTCATCCTGTTTTCGATGAACAAGTCCTTTACTGACAAGGCGGTCAGCTTTTAGAGTGACGGCACTTTTATGTACCCCCGTAATGGTTGCAACTTCCTTTGGCTGAAGAGGGCCCTTAACAGCCAGCTGCCGTAATATACCGAATTGCTCTATGGACATTGGAACCATGATTTTTTCAGCCATCAGGGATTCGATGCGTTTGGTGGAAAACAAATAAACTTCTTCATACTGCTGCACAAGTGTTCTAAGCTTTTCTTTATCGATCTGCATGGATGGTATCCCTTCTTCTTTATGTATTCATACCTATATTGTTTATACCCTAAACTGTTGAGAATATAAACAGTTAGTTCTATACCACCGTGTGTTGTATAAATTGTATTTACACGTAAATTGAAGTACCGTTGATTGTGCTTTTAAAGCTGAAGAAGTTAGGATGCATCCGGAATATCCTTCGCTTTCCGCGGGGGCGCCGGTGAGCCTCCTCGTGCTCCGCACTCCGGGGTCTCACCCTGCCACCCGCTACCGCAAGAGTCTGCGGACATTCCGGCTTCATCCACTCTCATCCTCCTCTCTAAGCTTTCAAAATTCAGTGGTTTAGTGGTGCCAACAGAAACACTGTTGATTGAAGTAAAGGAAGGTATGGAGAATGACGCGGCAGGAAGGAAGAGAAGGAATAAAGCTTCTACAGATTCAGAGCTGAAGAACTGAAAAAGTCAATGTCCGGAACTTACATCACTCCTTAGGGCTCTGATTGCAGCATGAAAGGGGTTTTGATTTATTGATGTGCTAAAGATCATTTTAATTATAAAAAAAGGGGTGATTGGAGCGAATGCGCGACACTCCTGCAGGAAAAACGAGTTCCGCGGAGACCCGGTCAAGCACGAGCGTTGTTTCATGAATAAGCTTCGAGTTGCTTCGACGTATATCGTTCGGAGCCTGGCTGGCAGAGGAAGAAGCAGTATGCTGAAGAGGCTCCCGAACCGCCCGCGGAAAAGGCAATGAGCGATATCAACACTAACTTTTCCTGTAAAGAAAATGGACTTTTTCAGTGGCCTCGCCAAAGCCCCGAGGAGGCTCGGCGCGAGTCCGCGGAAAGGGGAGCGTATTTCGTTCAACGAAGCTACTGCAATGAAAGGAAATGGTTTAGCAACTGTCCAAATCTTTTTAAGGTTAGCATTCAAAAGGATACAACTCGAGCTTAATGTCTGGCGAACATACAGAAAAAGCCCTCCGGTTAAGGAGAGCTTCTAATAACTACTTAAATAAAACTTCACTGATTTCGCGCCATGCTTTGTCTTTACCAAGACCTGTTTCTGCTGAAAACAGTACGAGAGGATCTTCTGAATCCATATCCAGTTCCCGCTTGATCACGGCGAGCTGTTTTTGCTGTTTTCCTTTTGGAATTTTATCCGCTTTGGTTGCAACAACAATCACTTTTTTACTGAAATGCTTGAGAAAGTCATACATCATCTTGTCGTCTTCGGTAGGTTTGTGCCGGACATCTACCAGCTGAACGACACCCTTCAGCTGGTCGCGTTCTTCAAAATAACGTTCCATCAGGCGGCCCCATGCATCACGTTCTTTTTTCGAAACTTTTGCATAGCCGTAACCGGGTACGTCCACAAAGTGAAAACGTTCATTGATCCGGTAAAAGTTCAGCGTCTGGGTTTTCCCCGGACGCTGTGACGTCCGGGCCAGTGCCTTACGTCCGATAATTTTGTTTACAAAGGAAGACTTTCCTACGTTTGAGCGGCCTGAAAGGGCCACTTCCGGGAAAGGACCGGGTGGAAACTGGTCCGCTCTTCCTGCACTGATAATTAATTCTGCTTCTGTTACTTTCATTTCTTTTCCCCTGCCAATGCATGTTTCAACACTTCATCCAAGTGCGAAACAGGTATGAATGTTAAATCTTTTTTCACGCTCTCCGGAATATCTTCCAGATCCTTTTCGTTATCTTTAGGCATGATGACCACCGTTAATCCGGCACGGTGGGCACTCATGGATTTCTCTTTTAAGCCGCCGATCGGCAACACACGGCCACGTAGCGTAATCTCACCGGTCATCCCTACTTCTTTACGGACAGGACGCTCTGTGAGAGCAGAGATTAAAGCTGTAGCCATCGTTATCCCTGCTGAAGGGCCGTCCTTTGGAATCGCTCCTTCAGGCACGTGAATATGAATGTCGTTTTTTTCGTGAAAGCCGGGATCGATGTTCAGTTCTTTGGACTTGGAACGGATGTAGCTGAACGCGGCCTGGGCCGATTCCTTCATTACATCGCCCAATTTGCCTGTAAGGGTGAGCTTTCCTTTTCCCGGTGACAAGCTTACTTCAATCGTAAGCGTATCTCCTCCGGCAGTCGTATAGGCAAGTCCTGTAGCAGCACCGATCTGGTCTTCAGCTTCAGCTTTTCCGTAACGGAACTTCGGCTTCCCAAGCATCTGCTCTACTGTATTTTCTGTTAATACCACACGCTTCTTTTCGCCTGAAACGATCATTTTCGCCGCTTTACGGCAAAGAGTTGCCATCTGGCGCTCCAGATTCCTGACGCCAGCTTCCCTTGTATAGTAACGGATTGTTTTGAGAATCGCTTCTTCTTTTACCTGAAGGAGGCTCTTCGTAAGACCGTGGTCCCTCATTTGCTTTGGAAGAAGATACCCTTTTGCAATTTCCAGCTTCTCAACCTCAGTATAGCCTGGAATATGAATGACTTCCATCCGGTCCATAAGGGGACCCGGTATCTGGGAAATGTTGTTCGCTGTTGTAACAAACATGACCTTGGACAAATCATACGGCTCTTCAATGAAGTGATCGCTAAAGGAGTTATTCTGCTCCGGATCGAGCACTTCAAGAAGGGCTGAAGATGGGTCTCCTCTGAAGTCATTGGCCATTTTGTCAATTTCATCAAGGAGAAAGACCGGATTCATAGAACCGGCTTTTTTCATACCCTGGATGATCCGTCCCGGCATCGCTCCAACATAAGTTCTGCGGTGACCGCGGATCTCCGCTTCATCACGGACACCGCCTAGGGACATGCGGACAAAATTCCGGTCCAGAGAACGTGCAATCGAACGGGCAAGGGAAGTCTTACCCACACCCGGAGGTCCTGCAAGACAAAGGATGGGCCCTTTTAGCTCATTGGTTAATTCCTGTACGGCCAGGTATTCCAGGACACGTTCTTTCACCTTTTCCAGACCGTAATGGTCTTCGTCAAGAATCTCTTCTGATCGGTGGATATCAAGGAGGTCCTTTGTTTCTTTATGCCACGGAATGAGCGTGAGCCATTCCACATAGTTTCGAATAACGGAACTTTCTGCAGAGCTTGCCGGCATTTTTTCATAACGGGCAAGTTCTTTGTACGCTTTTTCCTCTACAGATTCAGGCATCTGAGCTTTTTCGATCTTCTCTTTAAGCTCAGCGATTTCCCCTTCTCTTCCTTCTTTGTCTCCAAGCTCTTTTTGAATAGCTTTCATCTGTTCCCGAAGGTAATATTCCTTCTGGGTTTTTTCCATTGACTTCTTCACACGTTGACCGATCTTTTTCTCAAGTCCGAGCACTTCTTTTTCGTTGCTCAAAATACGGAGAACTTTAGTCAGCCTTTCCCCAACCGAATAGGTTTCAAGCATGTCCTGCTTCTGCACAATTTTAAGAGGCAGGTGTGATGAAATAATATCTGCAAGCCGTCCCGGTTCAATGATATCAGCCACGGACGCAAATGTTTCCTGGGAGATTTTTTTTGAAAGCTTGATATACTGTTCAAACTGCTCAAGAACATTTCGCATAAGGGCCTGTTCTTCAACAGTAGCTTCAAGTCGTTCTTCTTTCAGCTCAATATCAGCTTCATAATACTCTTCCTGTTCATGAAATTCTTTTATTTCACCACGGCTGATTCCTTCAACAAGAACACGAATCGTACCGTTAGGCAACTTAAGCATCTGCTTAACCTTGGCAAGGGTCCCTACCTGATAAATATCATCCAGACCCGGTTCGTCGACTGATATTTCTTTTTGAGTGGCAAGGAAGATCTTTTCTTCTTCCACCATGGCACGCTCTAAAGCCTGCACTGATTTATTTCGCCCTACATCCAAGTGAAGTACCATCGTCGGGTAGACGAGTAATCCTCTTAAAGGTAGCAAAGGCAATGTCTTACGTTCGTTGTTACCCATATGTAGTCCACCTCCGCGCCAATCTCATCCTACTTTTATTACTACTCTCTTTTGTATAGGAATAAACGTTACAATATTGTTCAATTTTACTCTATTGCCAGATTAATGTCTAACAATCATTATTTCCTTGTCACCATAGTCAGATGAACACATTGGAACAGGGATGGCTTAAAAGGCTCTTTCTGTCTTTTAAGCCACCCCTTTTGTTTAAATTTGTGCCTGTCCCATGGTTACTGCGGCCGCCGGCAGTACGTTTTCATCTTCTTTCTTATTCTCTTCAAGAAGGGCGATTTCAAGTACTTCCGAGAAAGAATCCACTGCATGAATGGTAATTCCCTTTATTTCCATCAGAATGGCCTGCAGGTTTTCTTTAGGGATAATTACATCAGTCGCTCCCGCCTGTTTCGCTGCTTCGACTTTTGCAACAACCCCGCCAATCGGCTTCACATTGCCGTGAATACTCAACTCTCCGGTCATGGCCACCTCATGGGAAATCGGTATCTCATGGATAGCCGAGTAAATAGCCGTAGCGATCGAGATTCCTGCTGACGGGCCGTCTACCGGGGCTCCTCCCGGAAAATTCACATGAATATCATAGTCATAAGTGGCAATACCCATGTGACGCAGCACGGTTACAACGTTTTCAACTGATCCTTTTGCCATACTTTTACGCTTAATGGTCCGTGTATGATCTCCCGTGCTTTCTTCTTCTGCAATACCTGTAATGTTAATCGACCCTTTTCCGGTGTTTTTCATCACCGTAACTTCAATTTCAAGAAGGGCACCGAGGTTGGGACCAAAAACGGCAAGCCCATTTACAAAACCAACCTTGTCCTGGCGGTGAATTTTTCTCTCGGGCCTTGGGGCACGCTGGCTTGAGTGAATAACCCATTCAATATCACTTTCACTGATTGTTGTACGGTTCTCGCTTGTAGCCATCCCCGCCGCAATCTGCATAATATTAACCGCTTCACGGCCATTGGTTGCGTATTTTGAAATGATTTCATAAACACCGCTGTCCACATCACATTGAATCCGAAGCGCTGCTTTTTTTGCAATCGTTTCGATCTCAGGCGGTGTAAGGGCTCTGAAGTACACTTCCATACACCTTGAGCGGATCGCAGGAGGAATATCCTGCGGGTTTCTCGTTGTCGCTCCGACTAAACGGAAGTCTGCAGGCAGCCCGTTTTGAAAAATATCGTGGATGTGCTCCGGGATCTGCTGATTTTCCTCGCTGTAATACGCACTTTCCAGAAACACTCTTCTGTCTTCAAGTACTTTAAGGAGTTTGTTAATTTGAATCGAGTGAAGCTCGCCGATTTCATCGATAAACAAAACACCACCGTGAGCCTTGGTCACGGCTCCGTGCTTAGGCTGCGGAATACCAGCCTGTCCCATTGCACCAGCTCCCTGATAAATCGGATCGTGAACAGAACCAATAAGGGGATCGGCAATTCCCCGCTCATCAAAGCGGGCCGTTGCTCCATCAAGTTCAATAAAGACTGATTTTGGCCGGAACGGGGTGAGAGCACTCTTTTTAGCTTCTTCAAGTACAAGACGGGCTGCTGCTGTTTTCCCGACTCCCGGCGGCCCGTAGATAATCACGTGCTGGGGGTTCGGACCGCACAGGGCAGCTCTCAGAGAGCGTATGCCGTCCTGTTGACCGACAATATCATCAAAGGACTGAGGTCTCACTTTTTCAGCAAGGGGTTCACTGAGAGTTACCATTCGCATTTTTCTAAGCTGATCAAGCTCTTTCCTTGATTCCTTGTCCACACTCACACGCTGGGACCGTTGGTTTTTAAGCAGGTTCCAAAAGTAAAGGCCAATAACGACTCCAAAAAACAACTGTATTACAAACGCTAATCCGGTAAAAGACATATCTGGTTCCTCCTACTGCATTATTCTGTAATGCTTAGTATTGCCTTTCGAGGTCGGTATAACCTGACTTCCGGCACTAGGCAATAATTAGCATAGAACCCAAAATTGTCGTTGGTGTATTTGAGCAGGGAGGATGTGCGTTAAGTAACGGTTGAAGCAGGGGGCATGTGTTGTTGATTGAGTTTGGATGATTGTTCATCGACTTCACTAATTGTTCTAAGGTAGTGCTGTTCCATCACCTTAGACTGTTTATTCATCGACTTTCCCTGTTGTTCATGGACTTCATTTTTTCTTTCATCGACTTTGCTCTTCTATTCATCGACTTTGCCCCTATCAAGTCACAAAAGCTGACTCTGAAAAGATTACCAACATAGTTCGTTTAACCATCGACTCCGGAGCCTTCAGGTTTTCTCAATAAATCGTCTTGTCCCTAACTTACGCCTCAAAGCGTTCATACACAACTAAGCCCCCTCCGGATTCACCGGAGGGGGCTTAAAGTCAATTGTTTATGCACTTTCTCTTGGCTTTTCCTGTTCTTCAACGACCTTACCGTCTTTTGTTTCAAGACGGGGACGGGCATGATCTCGAACAGTTTCAGCTGTAACAACACATTTGGCAATGTCGTCACGGGAAGGCAGTTCGTACATCACATCAAGCATCATGCCTTCAATAATGGAACGTAGTCCACGGGCACCTGTTTTACGCTCGATTGCCTGTTTCGCCACTTCCACGAGAGCATCGTCTTCAAACTCAAGCTCAACATCGTCGAGTTCCAAAAGCTTCTGGTACTGTTTAACGAGAGCATTTTTAGGCTTGGTCAGGATTTCAATCAAGGCATCCTCATCTAATGGACGAAGGCTTGAGATAACTGGCAGACGACCGATGAACTCCGGAATTAATCCGTAGCGCAGTAAGTCTTCCGGAAGGATTTTAGCCAGGTATTGACCTTCTTTCAAGTCTTCCTGTGAAGCATCGGAACCAAATCCGATGACTTTTTTACCAAGACGGCGCTTGATGATCTGTTCGATACCGTCGAAGGCACCGCCACAGATGAACAGCACGTTGGTTGTATCGATTTGGATAAATTCCTGATGAGGGTGCTTACGTCCGCCTTGTGGTGGCACGCTTGCTGTTGTTCCTTCAAGAATTTTCAGTAATGCCTGTTGAACACCCTCACCTGATACGTCACGGGTGATGGATGGGTTCTCGGATTTACGGGCTACTTTATCGATCTCATCAATATAGATAATGCCGCGTTCCGCTTTTTCAACATCGTAATCGGCAGACTGGATCAGCTTGAGAAGGATGTTCTCAACGTCTTCACCAACGTAACCTGCTTCTGTTAACGATGTAGCATCGGCAATGGCGAATGGTACGTTAAGAATACGGGCCAGTGTCTGTGCAAGAAGGGTTTTACCGCTTCCTGTCGGTCCGATTAAACAGATGTTACTTTTTGCCAGCTCTACTTCATCATTTTTCTGCGTGGAGTTAACACGCTTGTAGTGATTGTAAACGGCTACAGAAAGTGATTTCTTTGCCTGGTCCTGTCCGATTACATAATCATTAAGGATTTCACGAATTTCCTGTGGTTTTGGAATATCTTCCATTTCCACTTCTTCCTCGCTGCCCAGTTCCTCTTCAACAATCTCGGTACATAATTCGATACATTCATCACATATATACACACCAGGACCGGCTACGAGTTTGCGGACTTGGTCTTGTGTTTTACCACAGAAAGAGCACTTAAGCTGACCTTTTTCTTCATTAAATTTAAACATTCCGCTTCACCCCTTGTCTTTTTTTCGAGGACGTACATGTTTTATTGAGACGGAGAAAATCCGGTTTAGACGTTACTAACAATTTTGTATGTTCTCATTGTACGTACACACACCTGTTTTTAATCACAGGAAAGCAAATCAGTATAAAAATGGTTCGTAATACTAGCTGAATTTGTGCTCCTATTGTAACACATTCACTGTATATTTCAGAAACAGAACGCATTTTTGAGAGAATTCATTGCTTTATTGTGAATGTTTTTCAAGCATAAATCAGTGGATTTTTCCTGTCAAATATAATGAACCCTATGTACTGCACTCATATGTATCCTTTTCCACATTCGGGCAGATTTAACCTCTTAATTGATATAAAAGAAATTCTACAAATCCCCACTATTCTCGCATGGGCTAACTGTTTTATGTATGTATAGAGCAAGGTACGAGTCCTTTCGTACCTTGCTCTTTATGGTCAGGCTATATAATTTACGCCTCTTTTGTTTTGCTTTCTTCTACCAGAAGATCGATCGCTTTACGAATTTTAAGGTCGGCTTTAAGTGTGTCAAGACCGCCTTGCATCTGAAGGATCTGCTTAAGCTCATCTTTTGAGCGCTGGTATGTTTCAGCCATTTTATCAAGCTCAGCTTCTACGTCTTCATCAGAAGCTTCAACGTTTTCTGCTTCAGCAATAGCTTCTAGCGTCAGGTTCATGCGTACGCGCTTTTCAGCGTCGTCCATAAACTGAGCTTTCATGCCTTCTTCGTCTGTACCAGAGAACTGGTAGTACATGTCAAGAGTCATACCCTGCCCCTGCAGACGCTGTCCGAATTCTTGAAGCATACGGTCTGTTTCAGTTTCGACCATCGCTTTAGGAACATCGATCTCAGCATTTTCAGTTGCCCGCTCTACAAGGGAGTCTTTTTTCTTTAGGTCCGCTTCCTGTTCACGGCTCTTCTGAAGGTTTTCCTTCAGCTTGCCTTTTAGATCCTCAAGAGAGTCAACCTCTTCATCAACATCTTTAGCGAACTCATCGTCCAGCTCTGGAAGCTCTTTACGCTTGATATCGTGAAGTGTCACTTTGAATACAGCAGGTTTACCTGCAAGCTCTTCAGAGTGGTAGTCTTCAGGGAATTCTACGTTAACTTCTTTTTCTTCGCCTGTTTTTGTACCTGTAAGCTGGTCTTCGAATCCTGGGATAAACTGACCGGAACCAATTTCAAGTGAATAGTTCTCAGCTTTTCCGCCTTCGAAAGCTTCACCGTCAACGAATCCTTCGAAGTCCATGACAACTGTGTCGCCTTCTTGAACTTCACCGTCTTCGATGGCAACAAGATCAGCATTTTTCTCTTGAAGCTGCTTAATTTCGCTGTCAACATCTTCGTCAGTAACTTCAGCAGACTCTTCTTCTACTTCAAGTCCTTTGTAGTCGCCAAGTTTAACTTCTGGCTTCACTGTAACAGTTGCTTTGAAAACAAGGTTTTCGCCTTTTTCCATGTTTTCGATGTCAATTTCAGGACGGTCAACCGGCTCGATTCCTGTTTCTTCCACAGCTTCACCGTAAGCTTGCGGTAGAAGGATATCAAGAGCATCCTGGTAAAGTGCTTCAACGCCGAAACGCTGTTCAAACATAGAACGAGGTACCTTTCCTTTACGGAATCCAGGTACGTTTACTTTCTTTACTACTTTTTTGAACGCTTCATCTAAGGCAGTGTTTACACGTTCTTTATCAACTTCAATTGTAAGAACGCCGGAATTGCCTTCTAATTTTTCGAATTTTGCAGTCATATATGTTCCCTCCAACATCTTTGAAAATACTAATTTCTACTGTTCTCGCGATTTGCAACCATTTTATTATAACACACGTGTTTCTCATTTCAATCATAATCATTCTTAAAAGTAAACCATTATGTAATCGGATCTGTTGACTGAAACAAGTGGGTTTCTATGGACCTGATATGCTTGATGGCGGCCTTTACCGGTCTTTCGGATGTTTTATAAAGAACGATGATGTCGTCAATTTCCATATTTTTATCATCGTCCTCCATCAGCAGAGAAAGGCCGAGGTAGTGAAGAGCGGCTGCCCAGACTTTTGTCTCATACGGATCGGGTGACTTTGGATAAATGGCAAACAGATAGTGCCACCACACCTGCATAACCATTTCGACGACAGTCGGGTTGTCCTGCCCGAGGTGATCTTCCAGCACCCTCACCACTTCATTTCCGAATCGCTCGTGAAACACATCTTCCAATTCATTCATTTGTACGGTGTATGTATCGCCAAACTTATGTACAACAAACTTACCTTCTATGTTCATATCCTTCATCATCTGCATGACATAGCTTTTTAAAACAGGGTCGTTTTCCTTATCTTCCAAAAACGCCCGGTACGCCTCAACTACTTTTGCCGTGTTGACCTGGCTCAGCTTTTTTAAAGCCCCCCACTGCTGGTTCGGATCCCCTCTTTCAAGTGTCTTAATCCATTCATCCGGGGAACTGAACTGATCCACAGGTTCTTCATCTTCATGAATGCCTGTTTGATGATGGTTCGTCATCTGCCTGGAGAATTCGAGCAGCTGATAAAATGACTCTGCCATTTTCGGCGGCAGTTTGTCCTCAGCCATAACAGACTCAAGCATTGTGACGACTTCTTCGTATTTTCCCAGCTGAACAAGAAGGGATACGTATACCTGCAGCACTTCATAGTACTGTCCGATACCTTCTTTTAACATGGATTCACAATAGGTTTTCGCTTCGTCAAGCCGGTTGAGCTCGATATTTGTTATCACCAGACCATATCGGGCCTGGCTGTGTGTAGGTTCAAGCTCGGCTGACTGCTGAAAGTAGCGGAGAGCATCATAATGCTTCTTCTCTTTCAGTGCCTCCATCCCCTTATCCACAAGGCGCGCTACCAAGCCGGGGAACATTATGACATTATCTTCTTGTCCCTGCCCCTTTTTCTGTTTTCCCATTCTCCGTGCCACCTTTACCATCTGCAAAGTTATTACCTTTCAGTTTATCAATTTAAATTGTGAAAAACAAATATTAATAAGAAAACCTTTTCCTTCCTCATACAGAATACAGAGTTACTTCATTTTTTTCAGTAATGAACGAAAATAAAGGTTTCCACTTCGAATTTTCTGTAAATACATATTTATAACAATCTCTTTTTGAAAGGGTGATCGCGTTGATGGAATTATTTCTGTTGTTTTTGGTTGCTTTGATCACTTTATACGTAACGTCCCATAGTAAATCCGAACACCGTCCAAGGTTAACAACAGTCAAATCAGAGCGTTTCCGTCTGCAGTCCCCGTTGGAACAGCAGCTTTATGACGCTCTTACACTAAAAGGTTTTTATGTCAGTTGTCATATACAGTGTGGAAGCACGAAGGTTCCTCTGGCACTGGAGCCATACCGTATTGCCGTCCTCCCTCCCTGCCTCTCCCGGATCAAACAAGCGTTCCTGACCCAGTACATTAGAAGCTTCGGCTGGAAAGTGGTTGCCCTTCGCACAGAAAATATTGAGGAAGCCATTGAGCACGTTATTTCCGGTGTGAGCGGCAAAAAACAGGAATCAACTGCCGTGGAACAGAAGCCGTCTTAATCAGCCATAACAAGTCTCGTTCAACCGGCTTTAAGCCTGAGTATAAGGTCTCTACCTGTAGCAGAAGATAACCATGACATCTGCAGTAAAGGAGTGAACACCATGACCCAATCACAACACGAACCATTTGAAGAGTACAACCCGGCACCATTAACAGAAGAGATGCTTGAAGAGATCCGCAGCCTGGAAAGTAAACTCCGGGAGCAGGCTTCTGATGACGTTATCCTGATCGCCTATACGCACAAGTAACTCAAAAACCCACGGGAAAATCCCGTGGGTTTTTGTCTATGTATCATTTTGATTGCTCTAATGGCGTCCCAGGAGAGATTCGAACTCCCGACCGACGGCTTAGAAGGCCGTTGCTCTATCCAGCTGAGCTACTGGGACAATGGAGCGGGTGATGAGAATCGAACTCACATCATCAGCTTGGAAGGCTGAGGTTTTACCACTAAACTACACCCGCATCGCTACATTAAGTTTATCGCTTTTTTTCTTGCGACAAGTATTAATATAGCTGAAATGTGAAAGAAAGTCAACAAACTTTTTTCACTTCATTATGATCTTTTAAGAGTTCTGCTTAATTCTTCAACTTCCCGACCTTCAAAAGTGAAAAAGGTAACTGTCGCTTCCTTCTCATCGATTTCAAGAATTACATAGGTTCCTGCGTTTACTTCCCCCCGCGGAAGGCGGATACTCCCAGGGTTAACAAACAGCATCCCGTCTTCAACAAAGGCTTCGGGGACGTGTGAGTGTCCGAAACAGACAACATCGGCTTCTGTTTCCTGCCCTTTGTATTTCAACTGAAGAGAAGACATCTTCACATTAAGGAGATGACCGTGTGCTGAAAACACACGAATACCCTTCGCCTCGTCTACTCGTTCTTCGGGGAATTTTCCTGTAAAGTCACAATTCCCCCTGACTGTATGAACACCTTCAAGTTCCGGTGCTTCTGTTTCCAATTCCGAGTCTCCACAGTGAATGACCATATCCACCTCACTCCGGTGACGGTCAATAACCTCTTTAAGTTCGCTGCGCCAGCCGTGGCTGTCGCTGATAATCATCGCTTTCATCACTGGCCTCCTATTCTTTCTGTGAAGGCACTGAAAAAGTTCGGTCTTTAACTTTTCCCGGTGCCTTTTAAGCAATGAGCGTAACGGTTGCATTTTTAAAAGCCTGTTATAAGTGGGTTTCTCGTGCGCGCAACCGAATGGAGCCATTGCAACTCAAATAAGAGGCACTGAAAAAGTTGTTATGTACTTTTTCAGTGGCCTCTTTCTGTCTCTAGTTGAACAGTGTGTCCCAGTCAGCTTCGAGCTTTTTCATGGCATTTGCTCTGTGGCTGATCTGATTCTTTTCTTCACGGCTGAGTTCGGCCATCATTTTCCCCAGTTCCGGTACATAAAACAAAGGGTCATAACCGAAGCCGTGTTCTCCTCTTTTTTCAAAAGCGATGCGCCCTTCACATGTTCCCCTTACAACGTGACACCGGTTTCCAGGCAGGTAAACAGCGAGAGCACACACGAAGCGTGCCGTCCTGTTTTCTTCTTGCACCCCTTCAAGCTCTCTCAAAAGCTTCTCGTTATTTGCTTCATCGCTCTTTTCACTTCCCGCATACCGGGCAGAGTAAACACCGGGAGCTCCGTTAAGAGCATCTACCTCAAGACCACTGTCATCAGCAATGACGGGAATTCCATTGGCTTTTCCGATCGCTTCTGCTTTTTTGACGGCATTGTCTTCAAATGTTTCGCCATCTTCAATCACATCATCAGGCTCTTCCATATCAAGAAGGGACTTAACTTGAATATTTTTTTCAGCAAAAAAGGCTTCAAACTCCCTGACCTTACCTTGATTTTTAGTGGCAATAAGAACTGTTTTCACGCTCATTCACTCTTTTCTTCCTGCGGCTCGGGAGTTTGGAGTTTTTCCGCTGTTTCACCTAACGTTTCTTTTTGAATCTGGAATAACTCTGTGATTCCTTTTTCTGCAAGGTCCAGCATTTCATTTAACTGACTGCGGGAAAATGTTGCTTCCTCCCCGGTGCCCTGAAGTTCAACAAACTCTCCGCTTCCGGTCATAATCACATTCATATCAACATCGGCTTTTGAATCTTCAGCATAGTTAAGATCGAGAATGGCTCCTTCTTCCGTATCAACACCAACAGAAATAGCCGCCAGGTAGTCCGTAACGGGGAATGTTTTAAACATTTTTTCGTCCATCCCTTTTTGAAAAGCAAGGCACATAGCCACAAAGGCACCTGTTACAGAAGCCGTTCTGGTACCACCATCAGCCTGAATCACATCACAATCAATCCATACTGTACGCTCCCCCATCGCTTCAAGGTCTACCGTGGATCTTAAAGCCCGTCCGATCAGACGCTGAATTTCCATCGTTCTTCCTGTCAGCTTTCCTTTTGCTGCCTCACGGATGTTTCTTGATTCGGTGGCACGTGGAAGCATGGAATACTCAGCTGTCACCCAGCCCTTCCCCTGATTTCTCATAAAAGGAGGCACACGGTCTTCTATCGTTGCTGAGCAAATGACTTTCGTATCACCAAATGAAATCAACACAGACCCTTCCGGATGCTTGATGTAACCTGCTTCTAGCTGTACATTACGTAACTGGTCATTTTCCCTGCCGTCTATACGCATACAATCACTCCTGAAATCTATATTGTCTTTATGTATTATTCTCTAATCAAGTAAAAGAGGTGGCTGCATTCAGCCACCCCCTTATGATAATCGTTTCTTATACCAAATTCAAATGACAGTCTATTTAATATTTACCTGTATTTACAGTCCCTGGACGTGTTACAGGCTCTGTCAGTGCAGCACCCGAGCTGACCATGAGTTCATCATTGTCATTAACTTCAATGGAGACCTGTTCCACTTCCTCCTGTTCAGTCAGGGAGAGTACCAGCATATTTACAACATGCTCTGAAACAGCCGTGCCTTCAAGCTGTGTGAGTACTCCTTCATTAAAGTTCAATGTTACCGTTCCATTTCTGAATTTTGGTTCCTCCACAAGGGCAACTTCATTTCTGAAATCAGTCAAAAGGGACGTAAGCATATCGGGTCCTTTTAACAGCTCGTCGACTACAGCAGTGTACGTATCTGCATTTGCCGGAACCCGTCGTGTGACCGGTACATAGTACGTCTGATCTTCATGCTGTGACAGGAAGTAAACCGTAACAGCCTTCGTGTTTGAAAGATCACTTACAGCACCTGTTTCAAGGTTGATTCCGTGAATACGGCTGTAGCCTTCTGCAATCGGGGTGCCATTCTGAGGCATCACCTGCTGCTCTTCACCGGCAATTTTAATTTGAACCCGGTCCACATTTTCAAATTGTGTAACGGTCCATGTGACTGCCTGTAAAATTCTTAATTCATCTTCGGGACGGTAATCTGTAAAGTCCGGTGAAAAATCAATGACAGCAGTTCCATCCCCCGTAACTTCAGCTTCCAGTACTTCTGTTCCTGCAGGGAGTACTGCCTGAAAACCGTTTGGCAGAAGTTCAGTGACCGGTCCGTCTTTTACCAGGTAGGAAAGGGATTGTTCAAGGTCTTGGTTTGAATCAGGGAGGGCAAACGTCTGCGGCGTTACCATACCATTTCTGTCCATTAAGTACAGCTCGCGCATTGCAGTTTCTTCCATCATACCGCCGCCTTTTTCCCCCATTTCCTCATCTTCTTCATGCATATCATCTTCATGCATATCATCATCTTCCATCATGCCGCCTTTTTCATCGTACTCGTCTTCTTCCATTCCTTCTTCCATATCCATTTCTTCATTTACTTCTACGGTATTCTCTTCTAATGCTTCAAGCATTCCTTCTAATCCCAATTCATCTTCATCGTCCACATATTGTGGCGGATCCACTTCTTCAAACGTTTCTTGAGCCTCATCCTCAGCACCACATGCAGTTACAACGGCTGCAGCCAGTATCAGCATCCACCAAGGTTTCTTTATTAGACGAAGCATACTTTCCCCTCCTCAGGCAGTTTGTACTACCATATATACGAGCCTCGCACCTTTTTATACCAACTTGTTTAACCGTAACCCCCGGGGTCTGTCCCCATAGCCGTCAAGTTAAGGGATTTAAGAATTTGAAGCAGTAGAAGTCAGGATGCAGCCGGAATGTCCTTCGCTTTCCCTGGAGATGCCGGTGACTCCTCAGTCTTCGCGAGGCAATTGAAAAGTCCATTTTAATAAAAAACTTAGAAAAGCTAGGGTCCATTCTCAGATCCAAAGTCATATTGATTAACATGAAGTGGCTTACAGGTAACTTCAGACGGGTATTTTCCCTATACAACAGTTTTTTGTGAAGTTATGGGAGTGGAAGGAACTTTCAAATATCACTGTGAAGGGAGAAGAACGTCTATGACAATGCTGTTTTTAGGTGTAACATTTAAAATGAAGCAATGGCATTTCTCCAGCTCTATAGTCCATTCCGAAAAGCATTTATAAAAGAATTGAAAAAATCCCCAGGCCGTAAAGTACCGGCCTGGGGATTTTTGTATCTGACATTTTATTATATGCTTCTAGTCGGGCTCAGTGTAATGTGGTGAACGTCATCCACAGTGATACTCAGCCACTGGTTTGCAATAGCTTTAAATGTTTCTCCCGATCCTGTGGAATAAAACTGGTGAGCAGGCAGCCTGTCACCGGTATAGAGCAGATCTTTGTGATAAAGAAGTGCGCTTACTTCACGGGCGGTTTCATCGCCTGAACAGATAACCTGGATGTCCTCCCCAACCACCTTTGCAATAACCTCCTCCAAAAGAGGATAGTGCGTGCATCCGAGAATCAGACTGTCAATGCCTGTTTCGATAATCGGTTCGAGAGTTTCAGTAACAACACGCTCCGCTTCCTCACCGCTGATCACACCCTTTTCCACGAGAGGGACAAAGCGGGGACATGGCAGGCTTTCCACCTTCACTTTATTGTTAATGCTCATCAGGGCTTTTTCATAAGCTCCGCTCAAGATGGTGCCAACGGTTCCTACGACACCAACGTGATCGTTTTCAGTTACCTTCAGAGCCGCAATAGCACCAGGGTGAATGACACCGATCACAGGAATGGAAAGCCTTTTCTTTGCTTCCTCCAATACAACAGCTGTAGCGGTGTTGCAGCCGATCACAAGAAGCTTCACATCGTTTTGAAGCAGGTAGTCAATCATTTCCCAAGTATACTGACGCACTTCTTCAACCGGTCGCGGCCCATACGGACAGCGGGCGGTGTCTCCGATATATATAATCTCTTCCTTTGGAAGCTGACGGAGCATCTCTGACACCACCGTCAAACCGCCTACTCCGGAATCAATTACTCCAATTGGTTTATTCAACGTACTTTGTCCTTCTTTCTCTGTCCAAATTAATTCGAAGGCTCTGTTAAACTCACTTGTTGATTTACGCTCATTGCGCTCCCTTTCCGCGGGCGGTTCGGGAGCCTCCTCAGCGCTTTGCGCTTCCGGGGTCTCCCCGGAACCCGCTTTTCCCGCAGGAGTGTCGCGCATTCGCTCAAATCAACATTTTTATAAACAACAAAAATGGTCTCTAACAAAGCCAATCCGAAAAGAAATCTTATTAAACCTGTTTCCGTAAATACATTTTACTGTTAATGAGGAAGCTGGGATAGAAGTGTTTAAGTCAAAGAGAATCCGAACGAATCATATGCGGCGCAAATAAACCGCTCCTGAATTATACTTCGCTTTCCGCGGGAAGCTGGTAAGCCTCCTCGCGCTCCGCCCTGCGGGGTCTCTCCTTTGCTTTTCATCCCGCAGGAGTCTGCGTATATTTCATCCTCTATGTCCTCGCACTCTTCGGATCTTCAGCTAAAAACTTTTTTATGTCCCATCCTCGTCAAAATGATTTCCACGTTTTCGCATCTTTTTTCATTTCATCCAAAAGGTAGTTTAGGCTCCGGTCCAGGAAATCTACATTTTCCGGTGAAAAATCATCTAATATTCCTTGCAGGTAACCCTGCCTGCGGTTGATTACTTCCTTAATGATTGTTGCCCCTTTATCCAGAAGGTGAATCCTTACAACGCGCCGATCGTTTGTATCCTTCACCCGTTCAACAAGCTCATTTTTTTCCATTCGGTCAACAAGGTCCGTCGTTGTGCTGCACGCCAGATACATTTTAGATGATAGCTCTCCGATAGTCATATCACCATATTCATGCAGCCACTGAAGTGCAACAAATTGCGGAGGGGTTATTGGAAATTCATTAAGAATCTCCCTCCCTTTTTGTTTAACAATGTCTGCGATCATTCGTAGTGATTTTTCAATATCAGCAACCTGCTGTTTTTTAATTGTTTGTTTTGGCATTATTTTCCCCTCCCATTGACCTATTCGAAGGCCATCCCTGTATTATGTACACTTTCTGTTCAAACTCATACACTTGTATTACTCCTATTTTCTTAGTTTTTCTCCCTCTTTTCAAGTGTTTCTCTTGAAAAGTAAAGGAAAGTTTTATTCATCAAGTAAAATGCTGACATCCTATAAATAGTAAAAAGCCTCTGCAACAAGGGTTGCAGAGGCTTTCTTTATTGTTTAAATAGCTTTGTCCTGAAGAAAAGTTTCTTCTACGAACGCTTTTACATCTTCCGCAGTTTCCATTGCAAGTGCTTTCTCAGCAACTTCTTCTGCTTCTTTTTTCGTCAGTTTAGAAATCTGGCTTCGCGCCGGCAGAACGGACGTTGCACTCATGCTGAACTCATCAAGTCCGAGTCCGAGAAGAAGTGGAATAGCCACTTCATCCCCTGCCATTTCTCCGCACATACCAGCCCATTTCCCTTCTTTATGAGCAGCATCAATAACCATTTTCACAAGACGGAGGATCGCCGGGTTGTATGGCTGATACAAGTAGGATACTTGTTCGTTCATACGGTCAGCAGCCATTGTATACTGAATCAGGTCATTCGTCCCAATGCTGAAGAAGTCTACTTCTTTAGCAAATGTATCAGCCATAACAGCTGTAGATGGGATCTCAACCATAATTCCTACTTCAATGTCATCGCTCACGTCAGTTCCCGCTTCCTGGAGCTTTTCTTTCTCTTCAGTCAGAATCGCTTTAGCCTGACGGAACTCGTCAAGAGTAGCAATCATCGGGAACATGATTTTCAGGTTGCCGAATGCACTTGCACGAAGAAGTGCGCGAAGCTGCGTGCGGAACATATCGTCTTTTTCAAGACAGAGACGGATCGCACGGAACCCGAGGAACGGATTCATTTCTTTTGGCAGGTCAAGGTATGGAAGCTCCTTGTCCCCGCCGATGTCGAGAGTACGGATAACAACAGGTTTGCCGTCCATATCTTCAACGACTTTTTTGTAAGCTTCGTACTGCTCTTCTTCTGTAGGCAGTTCGTCACGGCCCATGTACAGGAATTCAGTACGGTAAAGACCAATGCCTTCAGCGCCGTTGTTGATAACACCTTCAAGGTCATTCGGCGTTCCAATATTGGCAGCAAGCTCAACGTGATGACCATCTTTTGATTCCGTCGGGTCATTCACAAGTTTGGCCCATTCTTTTTTCTTTTCAGCGAAATCTTCCTGCTTTTTTTTGTACTCAGACACTTCATCATCTGACGGATCAACAATAACGGTACCATCGATTCCGTCCACAATAACCATTGTGTCAAAGTCTGCAGAAGAAGTGATTTCTTTTGTACCGACAACTGCAGGAATTTCCATGGAGCGTGCCATGATAGCAGAGTGGGATGTACGACCGCCGATATCTGTTGCGAAACCTTTTACAAACTCACCGTTAAGCTGAGCTGTATCGGAAGGAGTCAGGTCGTCAGCGATGACAACGACTTCTTCATCAATTTCAGCAAGAGAAACGAGCTTTTTACCGAGGACGTGGGCAAGTACACGCTTGGATACGTCACGGATATCGGCAGCACGCTCTTTCATGTATTCATTGTCCATGTTTTCAAACATGGAAACGAACATGTCAGATACTTCTTTCACTGCGTAGCCTGCATTACTCTTTTCATCTTTCACCTTGCCGCGAATGGCATCAACAAATTCCGGGTCCGATAAAACGAGAAGATGAGCGGAGAAAATCTCCGCATGCTCCTCCCCAAGTTCATTTAATGTTTTTTCTTTAATCTTTTCAAGTTCTCCCTTGGCTTTAGCCAGAGCGTTGTCGAACTTTTCTTCTTCTGCTGAAACATCATTAACCGTTGTTTTTTCAACGGAAAGGTCCGGTGTTTCAAGAAGGAAAGCCTTGGCGATGGCGATGCCGGAAGAAGCTCCGATTCCTGTTAATGTTTTAGACATTACTCAGCGAGTCCTTCTTTCATAACACCTTCAAGACCAGCAAGTGCTTCGTCTGCGTCCGGACCTTCTGCTTTGATTGTCACTTCAGCACCCTGGCCTACACCAAGACTCATAACACCCATAATGGACTTAAGGTTAACGGATTTCCCGTTGTGCTCAAGAGTAACTTCAGACTCATACTGACCTGCTTTGTTTACGAGCTGAGTTGCCGGACGTGCGTGGATACCTGTTTCTGCTGTGATTTTGAAATTCTTTTCTGCCATGAGAAAAACACTCCTTTAAGTATTATTTTGTGATTTTTATAATGTCTGTATCCCCAAAGGAAACAGAGCCTTGCTTTTGAAGCTTGACTGCTTCACCTTCATGCAGGTTTGTGAGTACGATCGGCGTAATCAAAGATGGTACTTTCTCTTTAATTTTGTCCAAATCAACCTTTAATAAATCCTGGCCTTGCTTTACCCGGTCACCCTCCTGAACAAATGCTTCAAATCCGTGTCCTTTCAGGTTCACCGTATCAATTCCAAAGTGTATCAGAATTTCATGTCCGCTGTCAGCTTCAATGCCTATCGCATGTTTCGTAGGGAAGACATTCACTACTTTACCATTAACGGGAGATTTGACAAGACCATTTTTCGGATTAATTGCAAAACCGTCACCCATCATACGACCCGCGAAAACCTGATCAGGTACTTCAGTGATTTCAAGGATCTCACCTTCAATAGGCGTTGTTATGGAAAGAGGTTGATGTCCGGCTTCTTTTTTCTGCGAGTTCCCGGGAACGACTTTTGTTTCATCTGTTTCCTGTTCACCTGGGTCTTCCTGTACTTCTTTTCCATCGATAATATCTTTAATCTGACCTTTCAGCGTATCGGACTTTGTACCGAAGATCGCTTGTATATTATTACCCACTTCCATAACACCTGAAGCTCCTAATTTCTTAAGCTCTCCCTTATTCACATCACCTTTATTTTTAACCGTGACACGAAGTCTGGTAATACAGGCATCAAGTGCGGAAATGTTCTGTTTACCGCCGAGAGCGGAAAGAACATCTTTCGCCAATCCTTTTGATGGTTTTGACTTGCCTCCGCCTTCTTTTTCATCTTCACTGTCATCTTCACGACCTGGTGTCTGAAGGTTAAATTTGCGGATTGCAAAGCGGAAACCGAAGTAGTAAAGTACTGCGAATACTAATCCGACCGGAATAATCATCCACGCATTTGTTGATAGATTCCAGTAAAGCACATAATCGATAAACCCGCCGGAGAACGTAAACCCGGCTTTAACATTAAGCAGGTCCATTGCAACGAAGGACAACCCTGCAAAGATACAGTGAATCAAAAACAATACCGGTGCTACGAAAAGGAATGCAAATTCAATCGGTTCAGTAATACCGGTAAGAAAGCTTGTAAGAGCGGCAGATCCCATGATACCGGCAACGGCTTTCTTTTTAGCCGGGCTCGCCTCATGGTAAATCGCCAGTGCTGCAGCCGGAAGTCCGAAAAGCATGAATGGGAACAAACCTGCCATAAATGTACCGGCAGTCTCATCTCCTGCAAAGTAACGGGTCATGTCCCCACGAACCGTTTCTCCTGCTGCGTTCGTGTACGTACCAAACTCAAACCAGAATGGCTGGTAAAAAATATGGTGAAGACCAAATGGAATGAGCGCACGCTGACCAAAACCAAAGATAAATGCAGCTACGGTTGAGCCTGTTTCAGTTGCAAGTACACTTAAGAAGTCAATTCCCTGCTGAATCGGCGGCCATATAAATACGAATGCCACACCGAGCACAACACTCACTGCTGCCGTGATAATCGGTACAAATCGCTTTCCTGCAAAGAATCCAAGAAACTGCGGAAGCTGTATATTATAGAATTTCTTATACAAATACGAGGCCACAAGACCAATAATAATACCGCCAAATACTCCCATCCCAAGGGTTTCAATACCAAGAACAGCCTCTGTTTCGACCCCCTGGTATTCTGCCATGATTCCAAGTGTCTGGTTCATGATCAAGTAACCGATAACAGCTGCGAGACCTGCTACTCCGTCACCATCAGAAAGTCCAATGGCAACACCAATAGCAAAGATTAATGCCAGGTTTGCAAAAATGATGCCCCCTGCTTCAGTCATAATAGGAATATTAAATACATTTTCGTGACCAAGACCCAGTAATAAACCGGCCGCCGGCAGTACTGAAACCGGTAACATTAATGACCGGCCGATACGTTGAAGCAATCCAAACAAATTACTCACTGTCGTACTCCTCCTTTTTGTAATGGTTTCCAAAACAGCCGGTAAACGCTGTCATTCAGCAGAAAAAAAGTTTTTCACAAAACAAAAAAAGACATGAGCAAAAGCTATATACGAATCCCTTGAAACAGAGCAGGTAAATCTACCATTATAAAGATAGACTGACCCTCAAAAGGACTCATATACACCTGTTTACTCATGCCTGATCGTATCAGTAACACGTAACGTGTGTATGGTTATTGTTTTGTAAGCCGCTGCAGATGAATCGTAATGTAAACGATTTCCGCTTCGGGTATAGGTTTTCGAATGGTCTGCTGAATGATTTTTACCAACTTCCATGAAAGATTGTAGCATACGGGATATTCTTTTTTCAAGACCTCTGCCAATTTTTCATGAACTTCTACTAAATCATTGTCAATCACCCGGTCGATAACACGCCTGAGATGGCTGACAAGTCTCGCATAATCAATGCTTTCCTTATCAACGGTTACTTCAAGCTGACTCTCAATCACTTCAACGAGCTTTTTGATCAGCTGTGAATGATGATTAATTTCCTGTAAGCTGCGGTTTGATACAGCACTGTGGATGTGCAGAGTGACAAAACCGACTTCACTTTTCGGCAGATTTACCCCTAGTTTTTTATTTAAATCATCCACCACTTCTTCTGCGATCTTAAACTCCTGGGGGTAAAGAAGCGCAGTATCGTGAAGAAACGGATTTTTAATATCAAAACCCTGCTCTACTCTTTTTATGGCGAAAGCGATGTGGTCAGTCAGTGCAATGTGGATATGTTCATGAACTGGCAGATCGAGCTTTTCCTGAATATGACGGATCGCATCGTTTATAGCCTGGACCACCTGGCTGTCAACATTGTGCAGAAGTTGTTTATATAGCTCCTGCTCCTTCTCATCAACGAGTTTGAATACCTTTTCATATTGCTCGTCAGAAAGAGGATCACCTTTCTTTTTAGAAAAGCCAATGCCATTTCCAATCATAATCAGCTCATGGTTATTCTCATCGCTTACAATAACCACATTGTTGTTCAGAGTTTTTTTGATTGTGTATGTAAGCTTCATAATTACATTACCTTTCTATGATTCACTGTCTTTCATCATAATGTCACAATCCGTCTCAGTCAATGAAAAAGCTTTCATTTCTAAACCATCCGCTGATCTGCTTCTGTTTTATTTTAAAGCTCCCCTGAAAGAAATTCAAATTCAGTTTCATTGAAAGGAATACACTCCCTTTCCGTGGAGGCGCGCTGAGCCTCCTCATGGGTTTGCCGAGGCCACTGAAAAAGTACATTTACTTGAAAATAGGATCAGAAAAGTCAGGTGTTGATCTACGCTCATTGCACTTTCCGCGGGTGGTTCGGGAGCCTCCTCAGCGCTGTGCGAAAGCAGCCTATTTTAAACGAGGAACATGTTGATTAACCTGCATGCCCTTCATCAACTATCTTTAACCTAATCCTGAAATCAGTATACTATTTTTTCCGGACAAGTGTTTGTGTTCTGGTAATGCTAAGAGGGTGCCTCATAAGGCAGTAACCGGCCTTAACAAACACCCTCTCAGTACTATATTTTCAGTTCCCCTAGACGGATCAGTTCTATGACTGCTTGCGAGCGCCCCTTTACCCCAAGCTTCTGCATTGTGTTGGATATATGATTTCGTACGGTCTTTTCACTGATGAACAATTCTGATGCGATTTCTTTAGTTGTCTTATCTTGGACCAGTAGCTCGAATACTTCTCTCTCACGTTTGGTTAATAGCGGTTTTGGCCGGAAATCGTGCTCTTTCAATCATTTCACCCTTTCTTGCGTGGGCTGCTTTTTCGTCGGCTGGTGGAATAGTATTTAGTCATGTTATCTTATGTCAATCGCAGGTTGCTTGTGACTTCTGATTAACATGAGTTATACACAATTTCCTCGTGTAATGTATCAGTTTTATTGCAAGGAATTTCATTATACAGAGGCTGATAGTGCAACATTTCAAAATACAGTGCCCGATACGCTTAAATTTCCATTAACCGGATCTAAAAGATTAAGGTAACCTATAGTATGCAAAACGCCATGCTCCCGTCACGGAAGCATAGCGCTTTTCCTGTGTTTATTTTTTCCGGCTCGCTTCAAGAAGAGAGCGTGCTGAATCGGTCCATGGCAGTGCCTTCCCTGTCTTTCGTGAAACCTGCACCATCCGGCCGCGGCCGATCATGCAGATGGCATTTTGCTCATTGGTTACTTTGTAATGAAGATCTACAGAAGAGTTACCAATCTCCGCTGCTTTCAAGCTTACAGTCAGTTTTTCATCAAAGAATACTTGCCGTACGTAATCACAGTGAAGGTCCGCTGTCACGGGAATACCTTCTCCACCTTTTGAGAACCACTCTTCCCCAAGTCCGATGTCCTTAAAAAAGTTAATTCTCCCTTGCTCAAAATAGACAAAAGCGACGGTATTATTCAAATGTCCAAATGCATCCGTTTCGGAAAATCGAACCGTCACAGGATATCCATATTCAAAACTCTCCGACCATTGCTCCATCTCTTCAATATAATCCGGTTTCGCCACATCAGCCACCTCTTCCTGCAAATTGTGCGGGGACAGACCCCAAAACTTTTATGAGTGAATGTTCATTCATTACCCTGTTAAACAGAAAGGGCCAGCTTTTGGGTGGCCCTTTCTCTATTTTCTTTTAGAAGTTATTGTCGCTTCCGAAGAAGTTCTTAAATGATTGCAATGTTGTATCGCGGTTAAGAGCTGCGATGGAAGTTGTAAGAGGAATTCCTTTCGGACATGCCTGCACACAGTTTTGCGAGTTACCACAGTTGGACAGTCCGCCTTCTCCGTCCATCAATGTGTTCAGGCGCTCCGCTTTATGCATGGCACCAGTCGGGTGGGCGTTGAACAGGCGAACCTGTGACAATGCTGCCGGCCCGATAAACTCAGACTTGTCATTCACATTTGGACACGCTTCAAGACAAACACCGCATGTCATACATTTTGAAAGCTCGTACGCCCACTGGCGCTTTGCTTCCGGCATACGGGGTCCCGGACCTAAATCGTATGTTCCATCAATTGGAACCCAAGCTTTTACCCGCTTAAGGGAGTCAAACATGCGGCTGCGGTCAACGACAAGGTCGCGAACAACCGGGAATGTCTTCATCGGCTCCAGGCGAATCGGCTGCTCGAGCTGATCCACAAGTGCGGTACAGGACTGTCTTGGCTTTCCGTTGATAACCATGGAACATGCACCGCACACTTCTTCAAGACAGCTTGCTTCCCAGGAAACCGCTGTTGTCTCTTCCCCGTTTGCATTGACAGGGTTACGGCGGATTTCCATAAGGGCTGAAATCACGTTCATATTTTCACGGTAAGGAAGCTTGAACTCTTCTTTATAAGAACCGCCTTCACCATCTTTTTGACGCGTGATAATCAAATGGATCATTTTTTCACTCATGACTTCACACTCCCTTGCTTTTTAGACGTGTAATCACGTTTACGTGGCTTAATCAGGGACACGTCTACTTCTTCATATTCAAACTCAGGGGCACCAGCAGCCGCGTTAAACTTCGCTTTTGTTGTTTTCAACCACTCATCATCGTTACGGTCAGGGAACTCAGGCTTGTAATGAGCCCCACGGCTCTCGTTACGGTTATAAGCTCCTTGTGTAATCACACGGGAGAGATTCAGCATGCCGTCAAGCTGACGGACAAAGGCTGCACTCTGGTTGCTCCATTTTGCTGTATCGTCGATGTTGATTTTCTTATAACGTTCCATAAGCTCCTGAATCTTCTCATCCGTTTCCAGAAGACGCTTGTTTTCACGAACAACCGTTACGTTATCCGTCATCCACTGACCGAGCTCCTGGTGAAGCTTAAATGCGTTTTCAGTTCCATTCATGCCAAGGATGTTTTCAAACTCTTCCTGATCTTTTTTCAGCTGACCGTCAAATACGCTGGAGCTGATATCATCGGAAGACTGCTCAAGACCGTTGATATACTCAGCTGCTTTTGGTCCCGCAACCATCCCGCCGTAAATAGCAGACAGAAGTGAGTTTGCTCCAAGTCGGTTCGCACCGTGCTGGGAATAGTCACATTCACCGGCTGCAAACAGACCAGGAATGTTTGTCATTTGATCGTAATCGATCCAAAGACCACCCATGGAATAGTGAACCGCAGGGAATATCTTCATTGGAACTTTACGTGGATCATCACCCATGAACTTCTCGTAAATTTCCATGATTCCGCCAAGCTTAATATCAAGCTCTTTCGGATCTTTGTGGGAAAGGTCAAGATAAACCATGTTCTCACCGTTAACGCCAAGTTTTTGGTCTACACATACAGAGAAAATCTCACGTGTAGCAATGTCACGTGGCACGAGGTTTCCGTATGCAGGATATTTCTCCTCCAGGAAGTACCAAGGCTCACCGTCTTTGTACGTCCAAACACGTCCGCCTTCACCACGGGCAGATTCACTCATAAGACGCAGCTTGTCGTCTCCAGGAATCGCTGTCGGGTGAATTTGAATGAACTCACCGTTTGCGTAGTAAGCACCCTGCTTGTAAACCGCAGCGGCTGCGTAACCAGTGTTGATCATGGAGTTTGTTGATTTCCCGAAAATAATACCAGGTCCGCCTGTTGCTAAAATGACAGCATCGGCTTTAAAGGACTGCATTTCGGAAGTTGCAAGATTCTGAGCGGTTACCCCGCGGCAGCGTCCGTCACTTTCATCTACGATGGCGCTCAGAAATTCCCATCCTTCGTATTTTGTGACAAGACCTGCTACTTCATGGCGGCGTACCTGCTCATCCAATGCATATAACAGCTGCTGACCGGTTGTAGCACCGGCAAAAGCAGTACGGTGGTGCTGTGTTCCACCAAAGCGTCGAAGAGCAAGAAGCCCTTCCGGAGTACGGTTAAACATAACGCCCATTCGGTCCATCAGGTGGATGACGCCTGGTGCAGCATCACACATCGCTTTTACAGGCGGCTGGTTCGCAAGGAAGTCCCCGCCGTATACAGAGTCATCAAAGTGCTCCCACGTGGAGTCCCCTTCACCCATTGTATTTAATGCCCCGTTAATGCCCCCCTGTGCACAAACAGAGTGAGAACGTTTAACAGGTACTACTGAAAATAAATCTACTTTCATGCCGGCTTCAGCAGCTTTGATTGTAGCCATCAGGCCCGCCAAGCCACCACCGACAACGATGATTTTACCTTTGCTCATACAAAACACTCCTTCTCATAGTGCGTGTCCAAAATGGAGTCGTCTGAGCCTGCGGAGATCGGAGATCCGATAACATCCACACGCCGTAACCTGTCACTTTGAACAAGTATTTGCTATACGAATGCCAGGATGGATCGAATGCCAACGTATGTTAATAGTACGAATACGCCAAGAGTAACGTATGTGGAAATCTGCTGTGAACGAGGTGAAACGGTAATTCCCCACGTAATTGCAAACGACCATAGTCCGTTAGCAAAGTGGAACGTTGTTGCTGTAATACCAATGATGTAGGCAATCAATGCTACCGGGTTGGCTACAATATCTGCCATCATGTCAAAGTTAACTTCCTGCCCGAGTGCAGCAGCAATTCGAGTCTCCCAAACGTGCCAGGCTACGAAGATCAAAGTAATGACCCCTGTCGTACGCTGAAGACGGAACATCCAGTTACGGAAGTAGCTGTATGTACCGGTATTGTGTCTTGCCTGAAAGGCAATGTAAAGTCCGTAAATGGCATGGAATAAGATTGGAAGAAAAATAACAAAGATCTCCATTGCATAGCGCATTGGAAGCCCTTCCATAAAAGCTACTGCCTGGTTGTACGACTCTTCTCCCCGAACGGAGAAATAGTTTACCCCCAGGTGGACCAGTAAAAATATTCCAACAGGAATAACTCCTAATAAAGAATGCAGTTTGCGTAAGAAAAACTCTCGATTTTGTGACATCAGTTCTTTCCCCCTGTAAGTTTAATTGTTCAAAACAGGATCTACTACCCCAAAGCTGACCAACTAACGCCTCCTTCTTCCGTCTATACTTCCGACATTTTCTGCTAAAATGCAATGAAAATGCCATAACTATGAACATCTTGTGACAAAGTTATTGTACTCCCTTTTTTGACTCAACGTCAAGAAAGCGGATACAGACCTCATTTTAACAGAAAAGCGTTCAGAGGAACACAATCTTACTAATTTTCTGATATAAAAATTTGTGGAATTCCCGCCAACGTTTGATTTCAATAGCAAAAAAGCACGTTCTCAAAAAGAGAACATGCTTGATTACAATTTCGTGACACAAGATTAGTACTTTTCTGATATAGCTTTTAAATTATCCGATAATGATTCGCTCTGTCGGATACTTGAAATGTGTCTTTTGTTCCTGTCGACGGATGGAGAACAGGAAGGCAACTAATCCGACACGTCCGATAAACATGAGAATCATAAGCGTATTCTGGCTTGCCTGGGATAATTCCGATGTGATTCCCATGGACAAGCCGCACGTTCCGAAGGCTGAACTCACCTCAAAGATAATCGCCATGAGCTGCACTTCCTGCATGTCTTCAAAATGGGCGAGAAGAACAATGGACGAAAACAGTCCGACAACAAAAACAGAAAGGACGATGAATGCTTTCTGCCGGTCTTCGGGGTGGATTTCACGGCCGAATGCCTTAACATCCCTGCGCCCCATGGCAAAACTGCGGATCGTCAAAAACATAACCGCAAGTGTTGTCGTCCTGATTCCCCCGCCCACACTGGACGGACTGGCGCCGATGATCATCAGACCGGACAGGAGAAGAAGGCTGGCTAACCCCAACTCGGATATATCCATCGTTGCCAGCCCCCCGCTTCTTGCCGTTGTTGAATTAAACAGGGAGAAAAAGAACTGCTGATGCCAGGCAAGGCCATCATAAAACTCATTTCTCTCCAGAATCCAAAGCCCGAGAAATCCGATCACCAGTACAATGAAGTACGTAGACACAGAAATCTTCGTAAAGAGACTGAACCGAAAGTTATTGTCTTTACTCGTCAAGTATTCCTTCATTTCCATGAGTACAGGGAAACCGATCGCACCGAGAATGATCAGGAGTATATTAACAAGCTGGACAAAATAGTCATCCACAAACGGGATAAGAGACTGACCAGTTACATCAAAGCCTGCGTTTGTAAATGCCGAAAGTGCTCCAAAAGCACCCTGGTAATAAGCTTCAAGGGCTGTGTCGAAATAATTCAAATAATATGTACCTAAAATCAGTGTGCCAATAATTTCAATAGCAATGGCTACACCCAGAATCCCTCTCATCAATTTAACGAGTCCGCTGAAGGCAATTTGATTGTGGTCCACCATGATAAGCATGCGCTGGGATAACTGAATTTTTCGTCCGAAGATCATCCATACGAATGTTCCAATTGTCATGACACCGATCCCGCCAAGTTGTATCGCAAGTGCGAGGAACAGTATGCCCCACCCACTGTAGGTTTCGGAAACATTCACAACTGTCAGCCCTGTTACACTGACAGCACTTACGGATGTGAAAAGTGCTTCAGAATAGCTGACTGAAACACCCTGCTGTGATGAGATGGGTAAAAACAACAGGATGCTGAACACAAACATCGCTACAACGTATGAGGTTAATATAATTCTAAAAGGTGTTAATAATTTTGATAAACCGAGCTTCATTACATTGAACCTCCACTTTTAGTCGGGACTTAGTATACCACTATCTGGATGATCCCGCTATGGAATTTCATCATTCTGCGAGGTAAAAAAATCCGTGTAACCATTCGAAATTCTTATCCTGTTTTACCGGGACTATGATAAGATAAAAAGACAACATGCCTGTAACGAGGAGCAATGGTACTGGAGGAAGTCTACAACTATGGCTAGTAACGAAACAAAAGAACACATTAAGCAAGAAGAAAAAGAGCAGAGCCCGTTAACCACCGATCCGCAGTTCAGCTATGATCTTTTGCGTCATGCTTTACTGCCTGAGCTGCTTGGCAAAGAAGAAGAAGCTATTCTTTACTGGGCAGGCAAGTCGATTGCAAGGAAAGAGCCGCTCTCTTCCTTTGAGGAGATTCAGCGCTTCTTTTACAAAGCACAGTGGGGTGTCATAAAACGGATCAAGGAAAAGAAGCACGAAGCCTTATTTGAGCTTTCTGCTACGAGCCTTACCCGTGAACACGCACCCGTATCATTAGAATGCGGCTTTCTTGCCGAACAAATACAGCTTCAAAAAGGATTCATCACCGAGGCTGCCTATGAATTGAAAAAGAAAAAGCCCCTCGTTTTTGAAATCACTGTACGATGGGACCATAAAGATCCAGAACGAACCGATTCATAAACTGAAATGAAAAGGCTGTTTTCATATACATTGTTGCTGCACGCACTTTCTTTAGAGTACAGATAATGAAGATGCAGCATGCGTACCCTTCGCTTTCCGCGGTGGTGCAGTAAAAGCAACAATTCTTACGAAAACAGCCAATGTAAAAGAGGTGCCGGCAGACTTTCTGCCGGACACCTCTTATTTTTGTAATTGCGTCCTGTTACGCTCTTACTTCCACCCGTTCATCAAGCTCAAAGAACGTATGAAGAGATTCTACTGCTTTAACCATATACTTCTCTTCTATTACTGTAGATACTTTTATTTCGGAGGTAGACACCATTTCAACCGGTACTTCCTCTTTGGCAAGAACACGGAACATATCTGCTGCGACACCGGGATTTGAAATCATGCCTGAGCCCACAATGGATACTTTGGACAGCTGATCCACGTGGCGCACCTTTTGATATTGAAGTTTTGATTGAATAGTCTCCAGAACTTCGAGGGTTTCTTTTAATGCCTGTGTATGAATGGAGAAGGACACATTTACTTTCTGGTCCTCCGTAACCTGCTGAATAATAACATCTACATTAATACCTGACTCTGCAAGAGAGGTAAACAGGCTTGAAAGTGTATCCACCCTGTTTGGCATTCTTTCTACGGTGACCTTCGTCACAGCACTTTCAAATGCAAGGCCGCGTACGACTAAATTTTGTTCCATTGATGCTTCCTCCTCTACAACGGTTCCTTCCTGATCGATCATACTTGATCTTACAATCAGGGGAATTGAATAGTTTTTTGCAAACTCCACAGCTCTTGGGTGAAGAACCCCGGCCCCAAGGTTGGCCAGTTCGAGCATTTCATCGTATGAAATGCTTTGCAGCTGCCGGGCTTTCTTTACTACCCGGGGATCGGATGTGTATACGCCGGTAACATCTGTAAAGATTGAACAGCTCTCAGCTTTAAGAGCAGCCGCCAGGGCAACTGCCGTTGTATCTGAACCACCGCGGCCGAGTGTTGTAATTTCCCCTTCAGGTGTCATTCCCTGAAACCCGGCAACGATAACGACTTTTCCTTCTTTTAAATGACGTTCTAAATTCTCTGTTTTAATATCCGTAATCCGGGCGTTCTGGTGAACATCCTCTGTCCGGATTCCTGCCTGCCACCCTGTCAGGGATACAGCATCAATTCCCATTTCCTTAAGGGCCATAACCATTAGGGAAATCGTGACTTGTTCCCCCGTACTCATGAGCATGTCAAGTTCCCTTTTGTCAGGCTCTTCACTAAGCTGGTAGGCTAAGTCAACCAGGGCGTCTGTAGATTTCCCCATGGCTGACACAACAGTTACAACTTCGTGTCCTTCATCTTTCGCCCGTTTAACTTTTTCTGCAGCCCGCTTAATCTTAGCTGCATCTCCTACTGAAGTGCCTCCGAATTTCTGAACCAGTGTGGCCAATCAAAACGCCTCCTCCAATGAATTACCAGTGCATGGCTAGGTCAATACAAAAAGGTATAAAAAAGCAGCAGGAGGATCACAATCCCACTGCCGCATCGACTAAAATAATACACGTGTCGTCCGGTGAGATAGTTCTCCACACAACCTTCGTTGCATGACAGCTCTGTACTTATTCAGCACAGCTCCAGTGAAAAAGCATTTGAGTTGCTTTTTGCACTTCGGCGACCGTTCCTTTCCAGCTGTTTCACAGGGGCTCAACCCCCTCGGCAACTGTACTCTTCACGTCCGCTCCTCTACCAATCACTCTTTTGTTTGTATTTTGATGTTTACGAGTGTAACAGACATTTTCGTATTTGACAATGTAAAAATCTATTTTTCTTTTTCCGCCTCTAACTTTTCCTTCAGCTTTTCTGCCACAGCAGCGGGCACCCCTGCTCCACGGATTTCATCAACAGAGGCTTCTTTCAGACGCTTTACTGAACCAAAGTGCTTCAGCAGCGCCTTTTTTCTTTTTTCTCCAATGCCTTCTATGTCGTCAAGAATGGAGGTGAACATCGTCTTCTTTCTTACATTCCGGTGAAATGAAATCGCAAACCGGTGCACTTCATCCTGAATTCGCTGAAGAAGGTAAAATTCCTGACTCGTCTTTTTTAACGGCACCACCCGGGGCGGGTCACCAATCATAAGCTGGGAGGTCCGGTGTTTTTCATCTTTTACCAGTCCGCAGACAGGGATTGCCAGTCCCAGTTCATCCTCCAGTACCCCCTGGGCTGCAGAAATCTGTCCTTTTCCCCCGTCAATAACAATGAGATCAGGAAGGGGCTGCTCGTCTTTTAACAGACGGAAATACCTTCGCCTTACAACTTCACGCATGGAATCATAATCGTCCGGACCTTCCACTGATCTGATTTTATATTTACGGTAGCTTTTTTTATCCGGCTTTCCATCCAGAAACGAGACCATGGCCGAGACGGGATCAACCCCTTGAATATTTGAATTGTCAAAGGCTTCGATCCGGTGGGGCGTATCAATGTGGAGGGCTTTTCCCAGTTCCTCAACCGCCACGATCGTCTTCTTTTCATCTCGGTCGATGAGATCAAACTTCTCTTTCAGTGCGATGGACGCATTTTTCACAGCCAGCTTTACAAGCTCTTTTTTCTGCCCTTTTTTCGGCTTTAGCGCCTTCACGTCAAGAAACTCGCTTACCAGGGCTTCGTCTGCTTCTTCGGGCAGAAAAATCTCTTTGGGCTTTTTGTGCTGATCATCATCGTAGAACTGTCCAATAAATGTGTAAAAATCATCTTCCGGGTCCTGATACATGGGAAACATGGAAACATCGCGTTCAATCAGTTTCCCCTGACGCACAAAGAAGACCTGGATACACATCCAGCCTTTATCGTAAGCAAAGCCAAAGACATCACGGTCGACAAGATCCGTAAGTGCCATCTTCTGTTTTTCCATCACAGCCTCAATGTGCTGCACCTGATCACGAAGCTCTTTTGCACGTTCAAAATTCAGCTCTTCCGATGCTTCGTGCATTTTTTTGAATAGCTCGTCTTTGATTTCTTTATGGCCGCCATTCAGGAAACGGACAACCTGACTGACGATCTCTTTATTTTTCTCCTGACTAACCTCAAACTCACACGGGGCCATACACTGTCCAATGTGATAATACAAGCACACACGGTCAGGGAGAGTTCGGCACTTTCTGAGAGGATAAATGCGGTCGAGAAGTTTTTTTGTCTCGTTTGCAGCAAAAGCATTAGGGTAAGGACCGAAATACTTTGCCCCGTCTTTTTTCACCTTCCGTGTCGTTATCAGACGAGGGTGCTCCTCGTTTGTGACTTTCAAATAAGGGTAGTGCTTGTCATCTTTTAAAAGAACGTTGTATCTTGGTTCGTACTTTTTTATTAAGTTCTGCTCCAGAACAAGGGCTTCCACGTTTGAAGAGGTAACAATGTATTCAAAGTCCCTGATCTCACTCACAAGCCTCTGTGTTTTCATGTCGTGGGAACCTGAAAAGTAGGAGCGGACACGGTTTCTCAGTACTTTTGCTTTTCCGACATATATGATCGTTCCGTGTTTGTTTTTCATCAAATAACATCCGGGCTGGGCTGGAACGAGGGAGATTTTTTCTTTTAACGATTCCACGGCCGTGATCACACCCTTCAAATGTATGTTCGTATCTTTTACTATAGCACAGGGTTGAAACAGGAAAAAGGAAGAGATGTCGCAGTCTCAGGCACCCGTATTCAACCAAAGATTATTAAGACCGCGTTTATAGAACAAAAGCGCAAGCGTCTTAGTGACGAGCGATAAAGAAAACTTGGCTTTCGCCATGATGACGAAAGCCTTAGTTGCCCTTATGCTTTATTACAGATTGAAGCCGCTCTTTGGCTTAAGCTGATGGAATGAAATGACCTCGAACTCGCAGGCGCTGGAGCTGGAAGCGGAGGAGATTCATCATAAAGTAATCCACATATAGAAAGTTTAAACAATAAAAAAAAGCCGCCCGGTAACGGACAGCTTTCCCTTTACTGTTGCTTATGCGTGTTTGTTAAGAAGTTCAACAAGGGCTTCTTTCGGCTGGAAACCGACTACCTGATCCACTACTTCACCGTCTTTGAATACGAGTAAAGTCGGGATGCTCATAACGCCATATTTGCTTGCTGTTTCCTGGTTTTCGTCAACATCAAGCTTTACGATTTGTGCTTTGTCGCTCATTTCAGCGTCAAGTTCTTCAAGAACCGGAGCGATCATCTTACAAGGCCCGCACCACGGTGCCCAGAAGTCTGCTAATACTAAGCCTTGACTTGTTTCCTGACCAAAATTGCTATCTGTTACGTTTTTAATTGCCATTTTAAAAAACTCCTCCTCAACAGGACTATGATTTCTCCTGTTTAGTATATCATTTTTTCAATAAATGTTGCGAATGAACTGCTTTCTTCCATAAAACCATAGGAATTGTGACCATCCAGCTTTACGGATAATAGTATTTTAACGAATTCAGTAGACCGTTACAATGAATATGCTCAATCCAGTGCGGTAAGCTTCTCCACAGCCGGCTGGTACCCTTTTTCAGCACTGATTTTCAGTGCGATATAGGACAGCCACACACCATAAATAAACTTCGAAGAAATGTCGGCGATTGTATAAAGCAGATGCCTTGTCACTACGCCGTTGGGTGTAAACGAAAGTGCCGGCATCAGGTACGCAAATAAGTAAATGGTCCACGCTGCGACCTGGAAGTAAAACAGTCCTTTGACGAGCTTTTCAATGTGGGCCGGCACCTTTTGGCGATCCACAAAGTACACCCGGTAGAGAACGACCAAAAGAGGAACATAGGCAATGGAACCGAGTATGAACCACAGCCAGTATAAAAACGGGTTCGTCACCTCATACATCTGACCGATATAGCCTGTCAGCACCATCACTGCACTTGCTGTGACAAAAATCAGGGTATTTCTCATAAACGATTTTCCTTTGATCCCGAATACAAACATAGGCTGCGTCAAAAGAAGAGGAAGGGTGATAAACCAGTTAAAATAGCGAAAGCCATTTGAAAATGTCTGCTCCATTACATAAGCAGATCCCTGCCATGTGAAGGCATCATTCCATGATGAAAACTGCCTGAAAAGGTTCAGTGCTGCGGCTGCCATAATAAAGCATGACATAATCGTCGCCGTCCTGAGGCGGGGATGGATATCTTTTTGGGCGAAGGCAAAATAAACGAGGCCCGCCGCATGGGCTACGAACCCGAGAGTAAGAACGTGGGCAACAATATCATGCTGCATCGTCGAGTAATTAAAAAGGTTTTCATAATTAATTCCGGGGTGGTTTTGCAACGACATCGGCTGAATCTCCTTCAGTACGGCATTTTCCATAGTTTGCTAAATAAGGAGATGGTTTATGTAAAAGGACCGGGATTTCTTTTATTTTTTACAAGGGGAAGTTGGATTTGTGTTAAGGATGGAGGGGCGAATATTAATTATTGGTGGATTTGTGTTAAGAATTCCCCCCTGAATATTAAGAATTCCAGTCTCCCTCCAAATTTATATGGAAAAAACACATCCTCACCCTCAACTACGTCCTCCTCATAAAAAAAAGAACCCTGCCTGAGCGGCAAGGTCCTTCTCACATAAATCACTTACGATTTAACCAAAACGTTCTTAAACTCTTCCGTCAGCTTTGGAACGACGTCAAACAGGTCTCCGACAATTCCATAATCGGCAATGTTGAAGATCTCTGCTTCGGGATCTTTGTTGATTGCAACGATGACTTTAGAGTTGGACATACCCGCTACGTGCTGGATCGCACCGGAAATACCCACTGCAATGTAAAGATCCGGTGTTACGACCTTACCAGTCTGGCCGATTTGAAGGGCATAATCACAGTATTCAGCGTCACATGCACCACGGGAAGCACCGACTGCTGCACCGAGTACATTTGCCAGTTCATCAAGGAGCGTAAAGTTTTCAGAACCTTTCATACCGCGTCCGCCGGCTACGATCACACTTGCTTCAGAGAGATCCACACCGGAAGCTGTATTTTTAACCACATCTTTAATGATCGTACGCAAGTCTTTAATATCTACGTCAAGGGATGCAACATCACCAGAACGGGACTCGTCTTTTTCAAGCGCCGGGATGTTGTTCGGACGTACCGTTGCAAACACAATCCCTTCAGCCACTACTTTCTTCTCAAAAGCTTTACCTGAATAGATCGGGCGTGTGAAGATGAATTCTTCACCAGCTGTTTCTACACCTGTTGCATCAGATACCAGACCTGAGTTCAGGCGTGCTGCAAGTTTCGGTGCAAGGTCCCGGCCGATTGCTGTATGTCCCAGCACAATCCCTTCAGGACTTTCCTGATCAATAACTGCCTGAAGTGCCTGACTGTATCCGTCCGGCGTGTATCCGGCCAATTTGTCGCTATCAACGACAACAACACGGTCAGCACCGTATGCGATCAGTTCATTGCCTAAACTGCTTACATTCTCGCCTAAAAGAACACCTACTACTTCACCGCCTGCTGAAATTTCCTTTGCAGCGGCAACTGCTTCAAACGATACGTTACGAAATTCTCCGTCGCGGATTTCTCCTACTGCCAATACTTTTTTCGTCATCGTGTAATCCTCCTCTGTTTATATCACTTTAGCTTCGTTTTTAAGTAATGAAACCAGCTCTTTTACCTGATCGTCCACTTCACCTTCAAGAACTTTTCCTGCTTGTTTCTCAGGCGGAAGGTAGCGGTCTACTGTTTTTGTTTTGCCGGCAACATCGTCCTCATCAAGGTCGAAATCATCAGCTTCAAGTGTTTCAAGAGGCTTCTTTTTCGCTTTCATAATGCCTGGCAGGGATGGATAGCGGGGCTCGTTTAACCCTTGCTGCGCAGTAACCAGTACAGGAAGGCTTACTTCCACAATTTCCTGGTCACCCTCTACATCACGCTCAATCGTTGCTTTACCGTCAGCAATGTCGATCTTTACGATGGATGTTACGTGAACGATTCCAAGCTTTTCAGCCAGGCGCGGTCCTACCTGCCCGGAACCACCGTCAACCGCGATGTTTCCGCCTAAAATGATGTCCACATCTTTGTCTTCGAAGTAAGCAGCAAGAAGAGCCTGCGTAGTGTAAGGATCTTGGTTTTCCACTTCTTCGTTATCAATCAGTACCGCTTTATCAGCACCCATGGCAAGTCCGGTACGAAGCTGTTTCTCTGCTTCTTCCTCACCGACTGTAACAAGTGTTACTTCCCCGCCGTGCTCGTCACGGAGTTGAATCGCCTCTTCAATTGCATACTCATCGTATGGGTTAATGATAAACTCGGCACCGTCTTCTACGATCTCTCCGTTTGAGATCTGGATTTTTTCCTCAGTGTCAAACGTACGCTTTAAAATGACATAAATATTCATTCTGTTCCCTCCCAGATTATCAGTTCTGTTTATTGGCTTTGAACGGTTTCATAAATTGCTGCTATTCTTTTAAAGATAAAGCTCTGTGCCCGCTGTTAACGGTCGTTAAATACTGGTTTCCGCTTATTTAAAAATGCATCGATTCCTTCTTTGGCGTCTTCGGTTTGAGAAACATCACCAAAGCGCTTCGCTTCCTGACTTGCACCATCTGCTTCTGAATGACCAGCCAGTCGGATCAGTTCCAGCGCATAACGGACAGCAACAGCACCTTTTGAAGCGATTTTGGCAGCCAGTGCTTTCGTTTCTTCAAGGACGGATTCGTCGTCAAATGAAGCATCGGCAAGCCCGAGAGCTACTGCTTCTTTACCCGTTACAGGATCGGAAGTAAGAAGCATCTGTGTAGCTTTTGATTTCCCCACAAGTTTTGGCAGGCGTTGCGTACCCGCAAATCCAGGAACCAGTCCGAGCTGAAGCTCCGGAAGTCCAAGCTTGGCATTGTCCCCGACAAAACGGATGTGGCAGGCCATGGCCAGTTCAAGACCTCCGCCCAGTGCTGCTCCATGAATAGAAGCAATGATCGGCTTTGGATAGGCTTCCATTTTGTCAAAGACCCGCTGACCACGTTCAGCCATTTCCTGAAACGCTCCCCCGCTGTCAACTGTTGTAAACTCCTTAATATCAGCTCCGGCTGCAAAAAAGCGGCCTTCACCATGAACGACGATGACCTTCACTTCTTCATCGTGTTCAAGCTTATCAAGCACGTCATCCAGCTCCAGAAAGATCGGCTGAGAAAGTGCGTTGGCCGGTGGATGCTGGAGAGTGATGTACCCGATTTTATTTTCCTTGGATACTGCAAGATATTGATAGTCGCTCAAATCGATCCACTCCTTTCGATCTCAACTAACCTTATTCGACATTAAAACGCTTTCACCTTTGTTTATTAAGAAAACCTGCATAAAAAAATCAATCTTTTTTACGAGGTTTTCTACGAGTCTTACGCTTTCCGAAGTCCGGTCAGCAGCATTTGGTTAAGGGAATCCGCCAATGGTACAAGTTCATACTTGTGGTCTTTCATAACCCAGTTAGTCACAACTTCATCAATGGCTCCGAAAATAACCTGGCGCGCCATGCGACGATCGAGGTCAGGAGAGAAAAAGCCTTTTTCCATTCCTTCTGCCAGAATGGAATCGATCAATCCCAAGTACCCTTTAAGCACTTCGTTAATACGGGATCTGAGAGCAAGATTTGACTGCCTCAATTCCAGCTGAGTTACAATGGCCAGGTCGTAATCGGCCTCCAGTTGTTTCAGGTGCATCTCAATGAGAAGCTTCAGCTTCTGTTCAACAGATGTTTCACTGGCAAGACGCTCCTTACTCCTTATGACAAAGCTTCCCATCTTCTCTTCAAAAAGAGAAATCAGGATATCTTCTTTGTTTTTAAAATAAAGATAAATCGTTCCATCGGCGACCCCTGCTTCACGGGCGATTTTTGACACTTGTGAATGGTGATAACCGTTTTCTGCAATGACCTTTACTGCAGCGTCAATAATCTGTTCAAACTTCTGTCCTTTTTTCTTCGCCATTTCTTCACTTCCTCAGCCAATCCTCTAAAAATGAATGACCATTCATTCACTTTATGTTTATTCTAGATCAATCCCATCCGTGTGTCAAATGGAAAGTTCAGATTTTTCTTTATGCAAATAGAAACGCATTCCCCTATACTATTCCTAATCAGCCGGGGAATCAACTTTACTTTCAGGAATCTGGTTGCAGTTAAGATACTCGGGAGTAGAAAAACAAAAAGGGACCGTGAAGGCCCCTCTTTTTAGTGCCTATTTCCCTTGAACCTGGGGTTCTTTTTCCTGTTCACGTTTTCTCTTTTCCTCATCCACGAGTGCCCGTCTCAGCACTTTTCCAACCATTGTCTTCGGCAGTTCGTTTCTGAATTCAAACTGCTTCGGTGATTTATAGGCTGACAGGTTCTTACGGCAGTATTCATTCAGCTCTTTTTCCGAAAGCTCCATGCCTTCTTTTAAGACCACAAATGCCTTTACCGTCTCTCCCCGATATGGATCAGGAACGCCAATGACTACCGCTTCTTTGATGGCTTCGTGTTCGTACAACACTTCTTCCACCTCTCTCGGATAAATGTTAAATCCGCCTGCGATAATCATATCTTTTTTTCGGTCAACGATATAGAAGTAGCCTTCTTCATCCATATATCCCATGTCTCCGGTTAACAGCCAGCCATCCTGGAAAACAGCTTTCGTTTCTTCAGGGCGGTTCCAGTATCCTTTCATCACTTGAGGACCCCGGACAATCAATTCACCAATTTCCCCGGCTTCGGCCTGTTCGCCCGTTTCTCCGTTAATGACTGCGGCATCTGTATCAGGCCAGGGCAGACCAATGCTTCCGCTCGGCCGTTTTCCCCACATCAGGTTAAAGTGTGTCACAGGTGAAGCTTCCGTCAGACCAAAGCCTTCACTGAGCTTGCCTCCTGTAAGCTTCTCAAACCGCTGCTGGACTTCCACCGGCAGTGGAGCAGATCCACTGATACACACTTCCACTGAAGACAGATCATACTTGTTTACGTCAGGGTCGTTAATCAGACCGATATACATCGTCGGCGCACCCGGGAAGATTGAGACACGCTGCTTCTGAATGGCCTTAAGGATCTGCGTTGTATTAAAACGCGGCATAATCACCATTTTCGAGCGGTCCATAATGGAAAAGTTCATTCCGACTGTCATACCGTACACGTGGAAAAACGGCAGGGCACAAAGGATAACTTCATTTCCATGATCAATCTTGTGCATCCATCTTAAAGCCTGGGTTGTATTTGCAACCAGGTTATGATGGGTCAGCATTACACCTTTGGCTACTCCGGTTGTTCCACCTGTATATTGCAACAGTGCCAGATCTTCTTTTGGATTAACTGAAACCTCAGTTTCCACAGGTTCATTCTCTTTAAGAACCCGGGTGAATGGATGTGTTTTTTCATTGTACGTTATATCAACCTTAATTCCTGTGTTCTTCTTCTGTATAAATGGATAAATCAGGTTTTTAGGAAACGGGAGATAGTCTTTAATTCCCGTAACAATCACGTGTTCAAGCTTCGTTTTTTTCAGCACATTGGCTACCCTGGGGTACACCAGATCAAGACAGATCATGACTTTGGCACCTGAGTCGATCATCTGATGCTCAAGCTCCCGTTCAACATAAAGCGGATTGGTCTGTACCACAACAGCCCCGGTTAAAAGGGTTCCGTAATAGGAGATGACAGACTGCGGTGTGTTGGCAAGCATGATGGCCACGCGGTCTCCCTTTTTAACACCAAGTCCCCGAAGTCCGCTGGCAAAACGCAGCGCGCTGTCATACACCTCAGCAAACGTCATTTCTGTCCCCATAAAATGAAGTGCACTTTTATCCGGTGTTTCTCTTGCAGCATCTGCGAGGTAAGATTGGAGCGGCTTTTCTTCGTATTCAATCTTTACTGGAATTTCATCAGGATAATGAGTTAACCATGGTCTTGCAAGTCTTTCATCCATGAAAAGGCCTCCTTTAACTCTCACCTTCTAAAGAAAACACGTGCTGCACCATGGATGGATGATGCACAGCGTTCCTGTATTTCAAGCCTCACTGACGTTCCCCTTAGCCAGCTTAATATCAGAAGTACAGGATATGACAAATTTCCTCTCTACTCCCATTCTAATGAAACCGATTACAAAAGCAAAGTATTTTGTGAAAAATTTTCAAATTTTTATTCTTGTATAACAGTTTTGTATTTTCAGTTTTTGTTCGGTGTACGGGAATATCTGACTAAATCATTTTTATCCTGCACAATGCATTTATCCTGAAAAAACCTCGGTTCAACATCACCAATCTATAACAAAACCCGCTCACCGAGAGGTGAGCGGGAATCTTTATTTGTCCGATGCTGCCTGTTTTGCTCTTTCTTCTTCCACAAGCACCCGGCGCAGAATTTTTCCGATCATCGTTTTCGGCAGTTCATCCCTGAACTCCACGAGTCGCGGGACTTTATATGCTGCCAAATGTTTGCGGCAGTACTCTTCAAGTTCTTCTTCTGTCAAAGATTTGCCGCTTTTCAGGACGATAAAGACCTTCACCGTTTCCCCCCGGTAAGGGTCCGGAACCCCGATCGCACAGGCTTCCTGAATGGCAGGGTGTTCGTAAAGCACTTCTTCGATTTCGCGGGGGTAAATATTGAACCCTCCTGCGATAATCATGTCTTTTTTCCGGTCAACAATATAAAAGTACCCTTCTTCATCCATATAACCCATATCTCCGCTCAGGAACCAGTCATCCTTGAACGTCGCCTGGGTGGCTTCAGGGTTATTCCAGTAACCCCGCATAACCTGTGGTCCGCGAATGATGATTTCCCCAATCTCATTCGCTTCAGCCAGCTCTCCTGTCTCAGCGGAAAGAACCGCCACATCTGTATCCGGCCAAGGTATGCCGATGCTGCCTGTTTTCCGATTTCCCCAAATCAGATTCGCAACAGCAACGGGTGATGTCTCAGTAAGACCATACCCTTCTACCAGACTTCCTTTTGTTACTTTTTCAAAATTGTTCTGAACCTCAATCGGCAGTGGTGCCGATCCGCTCATACAGGCTTTGATGGAGCTCAAGTCATGTTTTTCAATATCGGGATGATTTAATAATCCGATATACATGGTCGGCGCACCGGGGTAAATGGTCGCTTTGTGTTTTTCGATCGCTTTAAGAATGTCCTTCGGTTCGAACTTTGGCATAATCACCATTTTAAAGCCCATACGAATAGCCAGATTCATCACCGTTGTCATACCGTAAACATGGAAGAACGGCAGTGCTGCAATAACAACTTCCTCACCCGGTTTCATTTTGTACATCCAGTGCTTACACTGAAGGGTGTTTACAACAAGGTTGTAGTGTGTGAGCATAACCCCTTTGGCAGGGCCTGTGGTGCCTCCTGTATACTGGAGAAGAGCCAGGTCCTCTTTTGCATCCACAGTCAGCTCAATTTCTTTTGCCTCACCGTTTTTGATTACCTTTTCAAAAGAGTGGAGATGGTCATTGTACTGGAGGTCTACCTTGATTCCAGTTCGTTTCTTCTGGATAAACGGATAGATAAGGTTCTTAGGAAATGGCAGGTAATCCTTAATTCCTGTAACAATAATGTGCTCAAGACTCGTCTTATCCTTGACATTTGCCACCTTCGGATAAACGAGGTCGAGACAAATCATCACTTTCGAGCCTGAGTCATTCATCTGATGCTCAATTTCCCGTTCCACATAAAGAGGATTGGTCTGGACAACAATCGCCCCTGCGAACAGTGCACCATAATAGGAAATCACAGACTGCGGTGTGTTGGCTAGCATGATAGCCACGCGGTCACCCTGCTTTACCCCCATACCCCTGAGCTGGTTTGCGAGCTTAAGAGCCGCATCGTACACCTGGGAATACGTCATTTCTGTCCCCATAAAATCCAGAGCAGTCTTCTCAGGAAACGTCTGTGCGGATTCTTTCAAATAGCTTTGCAATGTCCGGACTTCGTAGTCTATCGACTTCGGAATTTCGTCGGGATAATGCTGGAACCAAGGTTTTTGCGTTAATGTTTCCATTCTCTTTCCTCCCTTTTACTT